>CAZPNB010000291.1:0-9465 GCA_964587305.1 uncultured Spirochaetales bacterium
TGGAGCACGAGCCCGCCGCGGCCCACATAGCTCACGCCGCCGACCTGGATCGACAGGTAGGCGATCGTGGCGAGCCCCACGGCCACGAACAGGCCGACGGTCAGGTCGCGAACGGGTGAAGGCTGCATGCGATCCTCCGGATCTCCATCTTTGTCTTCGCTCGGCTGCGCCTCGCTGCGCGCTTCGCTTGCTAGACGCCCCACAGCGCCGTGATGACGTAGTCGAACAACAGGATCGCGACCGAGGCGGTCACCACCGTCCCGGTGGTCGCCGCCGAGACGCCGGCCGACGTCGGCTCGCTCGTGTAGCCGCGATAGGTCGCGATCAGCCCGACCAGCGCGCCGAAGATGCCCGACTTGAGCAGCGTGCCGGCGATGTCATCCTCGAAGTTGATCGAGCCTTCCATGCTCGAGACATAGGTCCCGCCGTCGACGCCGAGCAGGTGTACACCGACCAGATACCCGCCAAACAGCGCGAACACGATGAACAGCGCGTTCAGCATCGGCATCGCGATCAGCATCGCGAGCGCCTTCGGCTTCACGACGAAGTCGACCGGATCGATCGACATCATGCGCAGCCCGTCGAGCTGCTCGGTGGTGACCATCGACGCGATCTCGGCGGCCATCGCGGAGCCCGCGCGCCCGGTGACGAGCAGCGCCGTCAGCACCGGGCCGAGCTCGCGCACCAGTGAGAGCCCCACCACCGCCCCGAGCGACCCTTCGGCCCCGAAGCGCGACAGCGTGACATACCCCTGCAGGCCCAGCACCGCGCCGACGGTGGCGCCCGAGAGGCACACGATCGCCAGCGACAGCACGCCGACGTCGTACACCTCGTCGACGAGCCGCTGCACGCGCCACGGTGGGCGCACAGCGTTCTGGCCGATCTCCGCGACGAACGCCGTCACGCGCCCGAGGTGCGCGACCAGCGAGACGGTGCGGAAGCCGAGGTCGCGGAGCGCGTTCACGCTTGCTCTTCCTCCGGTGTCGCATCCGCGTCGAGCTCGGCGGCGAAGAAGCCCGCGATGCGCGCGTCGGCGTGATAGCGCAGATCCTTTGGCGACCCGGCGACCGCTCCGCCATCCTGCAGGAACACGATCTGGTCGGCCATCCGCAGCGAGGACGGGATGTGGTGCGACGTCATCAACAGCGAGAGACCCAGCTGCTGGTTGAGCGTCGTGAAGAGCTTCTCGATGCGCCGCACGTTGATCGGATCGAGGCCCGAGAACGGCTCGTCGCAAAGCACGATCTCCGGGTCCGCGACGATCGCGCGCGCGAGCGCCGCGCGCCGCAGCATGCCGCCCGAGAGCTCGCGCGGAAACAGCGCGCCCGTCCCGGGTAACCCGACCGCCGCGAGGCGCCGCTCCACCTCGGCCGCCACGTCGCGCCCGGCGAGGCGCGTGTGCTCGCGCAGCGGCAACGCGACGTTGTCGAAGACGCTCATCGAGTCGAGCAGCGCGCCGTGCTGGAACAACATGCCGATCTGCTGGCGGACCCGGAACAGCTCGCGCTCGGAGAGCCGGGTGATGTCCACGCCAGCGACGGTAACGACGCCGCGCTGAGGCCGGACCAGTCCGCCGATCGCCCGCAAGAGGGTGCTTTTCCCTGCGCCACTGCCACCGAGAATCACCGTGATCTTCCCGCGCGGAAAGGCGCAGCTGAGGCCGCGAAAGATCGAGCGCTCGCCGAACGACAGATGCACGTCCTCGAGCCGGACCCGTGCCTCCCCGTCGACGCCCGCGTTCATTCCGAACCCCCGAGGCCGGTAGAGTAGCCGCAGAATCCGCCCCGTCGGCCTCCCGGCAATCCGCAGGGGCGCCCCCCAAATCGGCGCCGGACGTGACTTTCTGGAGCGCCAATCTTTCTGGAGGGCCAATCGCGCCGGTGCCGGACTCTCGCACGATCCGGCGGGCTGCGGTACGCACCCGCAGGGCCGCCACCCTCGGAGCGTTGCATGTCCTCGTCTCGCGCCGGCGCGCTGCGCGCTGCCGCCCGCCGCCTCTGCCGGGACGTATCGGGGCTCCGGTTCGCCGCGCCGGTCAGTTGCGTCTACGACCCGCTCGATTACGCGCGGCGTGCGCACTCCGCCTACCTCGAAGCGTACGGCGACTCCCGCAAGCGCGTCGTGTTCCTCGGCATGAACCCGGGTCCGTTCGGCATGGCCCAGACCGGCGTGCCGTTCGGCGACGTCGGCTCGGTGCGCGACTTCCTCGGCATCGAGGCGCCGGTCGGGCGGCCGGCGGCCGAACACCCGAAGCGACCCGTCCAGGGTTTCGCGTGCGCGCGCAGCGAGGTGAGCGGTACGCGGCTGTGGGGCGCGGTTGCGATGCACTTCGGAAGTGCGCAGCGCTTCTTCGCGGATCACTTCGTCGCGAACTACTGCCCGCTGCTGTTCCTGGAGCAGAGCGGGCGCAATCGCACCCCCGACAAGCTGCCGGCCGCCGAGCGCGAGCCGCTCTACCGCGCTTGCGACCGCCACCTCCGGCGCGTGGTCGAGGTGCTGGAGCCTTCGTGGGTGGTCGGCGTCGGCGCGTTCGCAGAGGGTCGCGCGCGCGAGGTGCTCGGCGACTCGGTGCGGGTCGGGCGGATACTGCACCCGAGCCCGGCGAGTCCGCGCGCGCAACGGGACTGGGCCGGTCAGGCCCGCCGCGAGCTGCGCGAACAGGGCGTCTGCCGCGCGCGATGAGGAGTGCGGGAATGCCAGAAGATGCAGTGGGAGAGATTAATGCCGCCGCTCTGCCCAGGTGCCGGTCGGCGAGCGGAAGACGAGCACGCGCTGATCGGTGTGGACGGTGGCGAGGTTCGACCGCGCCACCACCTCGCCGATCTTCTCCTTGAGCTGGAGCCGGATCGGGAAGAACCCGCCCGCATCGGGCGAGAGACCGAGCGCCTCGCGGTCGGTCACGACGACGGCCACGTTGGCACCCACGCGGAGCGTTCGCAGGTCTTGCTGAGGCCCGAGTCGCGCTTCGACGAAGCGGCTCGCGGTGCCGAGGAATCCCAGCACGCGCTGGGGCAGCACCACGAGGGCTACCCGGTCGCCGAGATGTGCGCCGCGGGGCGGCGGCTCGCCGCGCTCGTAGACGACTTCCTGCCAGCTTCCCGAGCGGGTGGCGATTCCCAACACGCGCTCGCTGGTGACCACCACGCCGAGCAGCCCGCGCGTGCCGGTCCACAGCACCTGCTCGCCGAGTCGGCGTCTCACCGTCGGGCTGCCGCCGCCTTGTGCGTCGACCGCGAGGATCTCGTCCTCCAGCACGACGATCTCGATCAGATCGCCGAGCGGAAGCTGATCGGCGTCGGGGCGCGTTTGCTCTGCGCCGGCTGGCGCGGGAAGCAGTCCGATCGCCAACAGCAGCGCCATCGTGTACGAAATGGGGTGCAACATCCCGGGTAGAGAAGCACAACTCGCCCGCGAACGCGCCGAGCGGCGCGGGAGCAGCGCGCAGGAGATCGCACGGAGGTTTCGATGAAGGTGCACGCCCGCTGCGTCGCGCTCGGCGTGGCGCTCTGGATCGCGCTGCTGACCGGCGGGTGCGCCGCCTGGAAGCGATACTCGTACGAGGGCGGGGGTCGAGACGAGTGGCAGCGCCCGGACGCGGTGCTGGCACTGCTCGGCATCGGCGCCGGAGATCGCGTCGCGGACCTCGGCGCGGGCGGCGGCTACTTCACGTTCCGAATCGCCGAGGCGGTCGGCGCGACGGGGCGCGTCTACGCGGTGGACGTCGACGACGACATGCTCGACTACCTGAGCCAGCGCGCGCGCGAGGAGGGAGTCTCGAACGTCCTGGTGGTGCGCGGCGAGCTCGCGGACCCGCGGCTCCCCGACGGCGAGATCGATCTGCTGTTCACCTGCGACACCTACCACCACATCGCCGATCGCAGCGCCTACTTCCGCCGCGTGCTCACCGACCTGGCTCCGAACGGCCGCGTCGCCATCATCGAATACGACGACCGGAGCTGGCTCCCGCGCACCTTCGGCCACTTCACGTCCGCGCAAACGATCGCGCGAGAGATGAGCGAGGCCGGGTATCGGCAGGTCGCGAATCACGAGATCCTGGAGCGCCAGAGCTTCCTGATCTTCGGCCCGGACGACGGGACCGGAGAGTGATCGTCACTTCCGCGCGAGCTTCGCCGCGTGCTTCACGTTGCGCGCTTCGGCCACCAGGATCACGTCCTCGGCGATGTTGGTGGCGTGGTCGCCGACCCGCTCGAGGTGCTTCGCGACCATGATCAGATCGACCGCCTGTGAAACAGCCCCGGGCTCGCGCTCGATCGCGCGCAGCATCGTCTGCACCACCTCGTCTTGCGCGCGATCGATCGCATCGTCTTCGCCGATCACCGCGCGTGCGAGCGCGGCGTCGGTGCGGCTGAAGGCGTCGAGCGAGCTCCGGAGCACGCGCTGCGCCGAGCGCGCGAGAGCCGTCAGCGCGGCCGGGAACGGGACCGGGGGGTTCGCGGCGATCCGGCCAGCGCTCTTCGCGATGTTGCGCGCGAGGTCGCCGACGCGCTCGAGGTCGGTCGCGATCATCTTCACTGCCAGCACTTCGCGCAGGTCCTCGGCCACCGGCGCCTGGAGCGCCAGCGCCTTGAGCACGCCCTCGTCGATCGCCACCTCGAGGCGATCGATCTCGACGTCGTCCTGCAGCACTTCCTGCGCGAGGCGTGCGTCGCGCTCCCACATCGCCCGCAGCGCCTTGTCCAGGATCGCCTCGGCGCGACCCCCCATCCGGAACAGGTTCCCGCGCAGCGCCTCGATCACGTTGTCGAATGCCCGGCTCATCCGTAGCGCCCCGTGATGTAGTCGCTGGTCCGTTGCTCCCGCGGATTCGTGAAGATCTCCTCGGTGGGTCCCTGCTCGATCAGCACGCCCAGGTGGAAGAAGGCGGTGCGCTGCGACACGCGCGCCGCCTGCTGCATGTTATGCGTGACGATCGCGATCGCGTAGCGCCCGCGCAGCTCGTAAATCAGCTCCTCGATCCGCGCGGTGGCGATCGGGTCGAGCGCCGAGCACGGCTCGTCCATCAGCACCACCTCGGGATCGACGGCGATCGCGCGCGCGATGCACACCCGCTGCTGCTGTCCGCCCGAAAGCGCGGTGCCGGGCTCGTCCAGGCGATCCTTCACCTCGTCCCAGAGTCCGGCGCGCGTGAGGCTACTCTCGACGATCTCCTCGAGCTCGGAGCGCTTGCGCGCGAGGCCGTGGATCCGGGGCCCGTAGGCGACGTTCTCGAAGATCGACTTCGGGAACGGGTTCGCCTTCTGGAACACCATGCCGACGCGCGCGCGCAGCTGCTCGACGTCGATTCCACTGCCGTTGATGGGCTGATCGTCGAGGCGGATGTCGCCGGTGACGCGGCAACCGGCGATCGTGTCGTTCATCCGGTTGAAGCAGCGCAGGAAGGTCGACTTCCCGCAGCCCGACGGTCCGATCAGCGCGGTGACCTCGTCGCGGGTGATATCGAGATCGACGCCCTGCAGCGCGTGATTGTCACCGTAGAAGACGTGGACGTCCCGCGCGCGCATCTTCACCGGGGCGCCACTTTGCGGGGCCCGCTTCGGCTGTTGCGCCTCGCTGGCGATCTCTCGTGCCACGATTCGCTCCGCCATCACTCTAGCCGTGCCTCTCGAAGCGGCTCCGCAGCCAGACCGCCGTCCCGTTCATCGCGACGAGGAAGCCCAGCAACACGAGGATCGCGCCCGAGGTCTTCGCGACGAACGCCCGCTCGGGGCTGTCGGCCCACAAGAAGATCTGCACCGGCAGAGCGGTGGCCGCGTCGACGATGCTGTTCGGAACGTCCACGATGAACGCCACCATCCCGATCATCAAGAGCGGTGCCGTCTCGCCGAGCGCCCGCGCCATGCCGATGATAGTCCCGGTGAGGATGCCCGGCATCGCCAGCGGCAGCACGTGGTGCAGCACCACCTGGACGGGCGACGCGCCGAGCCCACGCGCCGCCTCGCGAATCGACGGGGGCACCGCTTCGATCGCGACGCGCGCGGTGATGATGATCGTCGGCAGCGTCATCAGCGCCAGCGTGAGGCCACCCACCAGCGGCGCGGAGCGCGGCAGATGAAAGAAGTTCAGGAACACCGCCAGGCCGAGCAATCCGAACACGATCGACGGGACCGCGGCCAGGTTGTTGACGTTCACCTCGATCAGGTCGGTGAAGCGGTTGCGCGGCGCGAACTCCTCCATGTAGACCGCCGCCGACACGCCGAGCGGGAAGACGAGCACGAGCGTCACGATCAGCATCAGGAACGAGCCGACAACGGCGCCCCAGATGCCGGCCAGCTCGGGCTCGCGCGAGTCGCCCGAAACGAAGAACCGGGTCGCGAAGGTCGACCGCAGCCGGCCGCGCTCGGCGAGCGTGTCGATCCAGGCGAGCTGTGCGTCGGATAGGCGTCGATCGCTCTCGGGGACGTCGCGCGAGACGTCCCCCTTCCAGTAGGCATCGACCTCGTCGTCGGCGGGCAGCCAGAGCGCACGCGTGGTGCCGATCGACGTCGGATCGGCGATCACGGCCAGGCGCAGCTCGGCGCGGGCACCCGAGCTCACCAGGTGCTGGAGGTCGCGCAGCGGGCGCCGGCCCTCCACTTCGGGGAAGAGGCCGCGAATCGCACCGCGCACCAGCGCGGCGTAATCCGCGCGCGCGAGCAGCTCGTCGCGATCTGTTCGAGACGCCTCGGCCACACCCTCGAAGATCGACGGCTCGAAGGTCACGTCGAGCAGGATCTCGGTCGAGCGGAACGCCGAGAAACCGTTCGCCGCGATGCTGGCGAGCAGCGTCGCGAGGCCCAGCAACGCCAGCCCGATCGCGACCGCTCCCGCGCGCCGGAACCTGCGCTCGGCGCGGTGGCGCCGGCGCAGATGCTGCTGCATTCCGGGCGAAGTCCAGCGCGCACCCGGGGTCGCCGCTGTGCCCCGACTCGGCTCAGTCATACTTCTCCCGATAGCGCTTCACGATCCGCAGCGCGGCGACGTTCAGCGCCAGCGTCATCGCGAATAGCGTCAAGCCCAGCGCGAAGGCTGCCAGCGTCTTCGCGCTGTCGAACTCCTGATCGCCGGTCAAGAGCGTCACGATCTGCACGGTCACTGTCGTCACGGCGTCGAGCGGGTTCAGCGACAGATTGGCCGCCAGCCCCGCCGCCATCACCACGATCATCGTCTCGCCGATCGCGCGCGACACCGCCAGCAGGAAGCCGCCAACGATCCCGGGCAGCGCGGCCGGGATGATCACCAGGCGGATCGTCTCGGAGCGCGTGGCACCCAGGCCAAAGGATCCGTCGCGCAGCGCGAGCGGAACGGCCGTGATCGCGTCGTCGGAGAGCGACGAGATGAACGGGACGATCATGATGCCCATCACGAGGCCCGCGGCCAGCGCACTCTCGGACGCGACCGAGAGCCCGACGGCGGCGCCCAGGTCGCGCATGGCGGGCGCCACCACCAGCGCGGCGAAGAACCCGTAGACGACAGTCGGGACGCCCGCGAGGATCTCGAGCAGCGGCTTTACGACGTCGCGCGTGCGAGCGGTCGCGTAGAAGGTCATATGGATCGCCGATAGCAGGCCGATCGGAACCGCGACCAACATCGCGATCCCGGTGATCAAGAGCGTTCCAGCGAAGACCGGAACCGCCCCGAATGATCCCGAGCTGGCGACCTGGTCCGCGCGCAGCGCCGTCTGCGGGCTCCAATGGGTTCCGAACAGGAATTCTCGGAGCGTTACCGTCTCGAAGAAGCGCAGGGTCTCGAAGACGAGCGACAGTACGATCCCGATCGTCACCAGGATCGCGAGCGTCGAGCACAGCATCAGCACGGCGCGCAGCACCCGCTCGACGTGGACCCGCGCCGCGAGCTCGGGCCGGATGCCGCGCAGCGCCACCGCGGCGCCGGCGAGCCCGAGCACCAGCGCCAGCGCGACCGCGCCCGCGAGCGCGCGCTCGCGAAGTGCCAGGTAGTGCAGGGCCGCGGCCCGCGCGGCCTCCCCGGCGCTGGCCGATGGGATGCTGCCGCGAGCGATGTTCTGCACGTCGTTCAGGAAGAGCTCGAGCTGCGCTGGGTCGTCGGGCGCACCGGACCCTGTGACACCCGATAGCGTCATCGTCTCGAGGAGCGTCGGGGCAGCGACGAGCCAGATCGCCACCACCGCGATCCCGGGAAGTGCGCACCAGAGCGCCCCGTACCACCCGTAGTAGCCCGGTAGCGAATGGAGGCGCACGCCACCCGCCGCGGCCGCAGCGAGCGCACTGCGGCGGGCCAGCCAGAAGCTGCCCGCCGCGAGTGCGGCGACCACCGCGAGGAGGAGCAGGACGGACATCGGGGAGCTCTCCGGGACACCGGCCGACGCGGCCCGGTCGGGCCGGCCGCTACACGGTTCAGTGGCCGGCGGCCAGCTTCAATGCGGTCAGGTTCTTGGCATCGGCGCGGTACTTCTGACGCTCCGCGGCGGGTGCGGGAATCAGCCCGCGATCCGTGAGGTAGCCGTCGTCTCCGATCGCCTTCTCGCTGGTGAACTCGGCGACGTACTCGCGGATCCCCGGAATCGACTTCACGTGGGCGTTCTTCACGTAGATGTAGAGCGACCGCGACACCGGGTACTTGCCGTCTGCGATGTTCTCGAACGTGGGTTCGACGCCGCCGACGATGCTGCCCTGGATCACGTCGGCGTTCTGGTCGAGGAAGCTGAAACCGAACACACCGAGCGCGTTGGGATTGGCGCCTAGCTTCTGCACGATCAGGTTGTCGTTCTCGCCCGCCTCGACATAGGCGCCGTCCTCGCGGACCGACAGGCAGATCTGCTTGTAGCGATTCTCGTCCTTGTCCTTGATTGCCTTGAGCTCCGGATACGCGTTGCAGCCGCCCTCGATCACGAGCTCGTTGAACGCGTCGCGCGTGCCCGAGGTGGGCGGCGGCCCGAGCACCTCGATCTTCACGTTCGGGAGCGAGGGGTCGACGTCCTTCCAGGTCTTGTTCGGGTTCGGGATCAGCCCGCCGCCGGGCGCCGGGACCTGCTTGGCCAGCGCCTGGAAGAGCTGCTGGAGCGTCACCTCGAAGTGCTTCGACTGCTTCGCGTTGGCGAGCACGATCCCGTCGTAGCCGATCTTGATCTCGGTGATCTCCTTCACGCCGTTCCTTGCGCAGAGGTCGACCTCGGTCTGCTTGATCCGACGCGACGCGTTGGCGATGTCTGGGTGCTCCACGCCGACGCCGCCACAGAAGAGCTTGAGACCGCCACCGGTTCCGGTGCTCTCGACGATCGGCGTCTTGAACCGAGAGCCTCCGCCGAGCTCCTCGGCAACGGCGGTCGCGAACGGATACACGGTCGAGGAACCGACAATCCGGATCTGGTCGCGGGCGCCGGCGGGAGCGGCGGCTAGCACGGCGGCCGCAGCGAGGATCCCGGTGGTGAAGCGGACTGTGAGGGACATGATCCCCCTCCTGTTGTCTTGGGTTGACGTCGTCTCTAGG
>CAZPNB010000292.1:0-5940 GCA_964587305.1 uncultured Spirochaetales bacterium
GTGTGCTTCCTGTGCGCGCAGCCGCCGCCGGGCCTGAACCTCGCGCAGTACGAGAGCTGGAACCTCGTGTATGGGCGCGTCCCGCTGGAGCTGATCGCGGATCTGGAGGGCATCGCCATCGAGACACCCGAGCTGCCGGCACCGCGCGACCATCGACACGGGGTGGTGTTGGATGCGCTGGTCGGACTGCTGGCGACGCCGGGCGGCGCCGACGCCTACACGCTGGATACCGCGCGCCGCGTGGCGGAGTACGCGCGCGAGATCGATCGCCGCGGTGCGCGCCTGGAAGAACAGGATCTCGAGGAGGCGGGCGCGCTGCTCGGCCGGCGTCCGGCCGGTTGGCGCGAGGCCGACGCGGAGCTCGAGCGGCGGGCCAGCCGGGCGGGACGCGCCGAGCGGCCCGCACTGGTGCGCTTCCTGGTGCGGCGGGCGCGCCGGCGCGAGGCGCTGCTCGGACCGGCACTTCGCGAGCTATCGGGCGCGACCGCGCAGGCGATTCGGCTGGCGCCACTGGGAGCGGGTTGAACCGTCGCCGCGCCGCGCGCTATAACATGGTTACCCATTCCTTAACGCCGTTAGACGGTCTGTCGATATGGCCGGTAACCGGTTTCGCAGACTGCCCCGCCCGGCGCCGCCGGACCCTGCGAACGGACCCAAGAGCCCCATGCCCCGATTCACCGATTCCCCCGCGGGCGACACCTCTGCCCGCGATCCGCGGCGCGAGATCCTCGCCGCCGCGTCGGCACTGCTCTCCGAGGGCGGCGCCGAAGGCCTGACGATCCGGCGCCTGTCGCTGCGCAGCGGCTACACGTCGCCGGCGATCTACGCGCAGTTCGGCGACAAAGCCGGCCTGCTCGACGCGATCCTCCAGCGCGCCGTCGACGGCCTGGTCGAGCGCCTCGGGCGGCTCCCGGCGCCGCCCGACCCGCGCGAGCGGATGCGCGTCCAGTTCAAGGAAGTCGTCCGCTTCGGGCGCGAGCACCCGACCAACTACCGGTTGATGGAGGCGCTGCGCCCCGATCAGGTGCTGGCGATCCCGTCCGCCGAGGCGACCCGCCTGCGCCTGGAAGAGCCGATCGAAAGCCTGGCCCGCAGCGGGATGCTGGCGGTGGCCGACGCCGAGACGTTCCGCCAAGCGCTGTGGGCGCTCTTGCACGGTCTGATCTCGCTGCCCGCCTTGCGACCCGACGTCGTCTGGCGCGAGCGGCTCGCGGACACAGCGCTCGACGCGATGCTGGCGGGGTTGCTGCGCCGGGACGAATCCGCGGGTGAATCGCGGTGAAGCGCGGGTGGGGAGTGCTCACGGCCGTGGTGGTGTTAGGCTGCGGCGGCGACGACGAGTCGGCGATCTCGGGCACGCCGGTGACGGCCGAGCGCGTTGCCGCGCACCGCGTCGTCGAGCAGATCCAGGCGACCGGCGAGCTCTTGGCGGTGGACGAGGCGAACGTCGCTGCCGAGGTGGGTGGACGGATCACCGCGATGCGCGTCAGCGAGGGTGCGCCGGTGGTCGCGGGCGACGTCGTGCTCGAGATCGACCGCGAGCGGCGCGAGCTCGAGCTCGCCAACGAGAACGCGATGGTGGCGGCCGCGCGCTCGGAGATCGCCCAGGAGAGCCGCGAGCTCGAGCGGATCCGCAGCCTCTTCAAGAGCGAGGCCATCTCGCAGGCGCAGCTCGACGCGGCGAACACGCGGCTGCGCACCGCCCGAGCCAGGCTCGCGTCGGCCGAGGCCAAGCGCGGCCTCGCACAGCTCGCGGTGCGCAACGCGAGCGTTGCGGCACCCTTCGACGGGCTGGTGGCGCGCCGCTTCGTCAGCGCCGGCGATCACGTCGCCGAGGGCGAGCCGCTCTTCGATCTGGTCGCGCTCGATCCGATCGAGGTCGAGTTCCACTTGACCGAGCGCGACTCCGCGCGCGTCGAGGTCGGCGACAGCGTCGAGGTGCGGGTGACACCCTATCCGGAGCAGGTGTTCACGGCGATCGTCCACGTCGTGTCGCCGCGCATCGACCCCGCCACCCGCACGCTGCGCGTCAAGGCGCGCGTGGAGAACCCGGAGCGCAAGCTGCGGCCCGGCTTGTTCGCGCGCGCCGACCTCGGCGTCGCGGTCCGCGAGCGCGTGCCGATGATCCCCGAGCAGGCGGTGCTGCAGCGCTCCGACGGCTCGGTGGTGTTCGTGGTGCGCGACGGCAACCGCGCCGAGCGCCGCAACGTGCGCCTCGGCGTGTTTCGCGACGGACTCGCCGAGATCGTCGAGGGGATCGCGGTCGGGGAGCAGGTGATCGTGCGCGGCAGCTCGCGACTCGTCGATGGGTCGGTCGTCGAGCTGCGTCGGGCCGACGGAACCCCGGTCGAGGTGTTGCAGGCGGACGGTGCCGTAGGCGAGGCGCCGGCAGTCGCGGGTCTCCCGGAGCCGGCGCGGTCGCTTCCGTGACGCTCTCGGATCTCTCGATCGAGCGACCCGTCCTCACCTGGATGATGACGCTCGCGCTGATCGTGTTCGGCGTGCTCGGCTACCAGCGCCTCGGCATGGACCAGTTCCCGCAGATGGACCTGCCGGTGCTGTCGGTGATCGCGACGCTCGAGGGCGCGGATCCCGAGGGCATGGAGGAGGACGTGACCGACGTCCTCGAGGAGCAGCTCAACACGATCGCCGGCGTTCGGTCGATCGAGTCGACCACGTTCTCGGGCGCGGCCCAGATCCGGGTCGAGTTCGAGCTGGGCACCGACCTCGACGCAGTGGCGCAGAAGGTGCGCGACAAGCTCGACGCGGTGCGTCGCGATCTGCCCCCCGAGATGGAAGCGCCGGTGGTCAGTGACCACGACTTCAACGACCAACCGATCCTGTGGATCCCGTTCCGCTCGACGCTGCCGGCCGTCGATGCGAGCGAGTACGTGCGCCGCGAGGTGACACCGGTCTTCGAGACGATCCCGGGTGTCGCGGGCGTCGAGACGTTCGGCCGCAACGACCGCGCGATCCGCATCTGGCTACGCGGCGACGATCTGCGCGCGCGCGGGCTCTCGGCCGGCGACGTGCTCGCGGCGCTCGACCGCGAGCACGTGGAGGCGCCCGGCGGCTTCGTCGAGGGAGCGCAGGTCGATTACGGCGTGAAGACCGACGCCGAGTTCCGCACGCTCGCCGATCTCGAGCGGCTGGTGATCAGCTACGAGGGCGGTGCGCCGGTGTACCTGTCCGACGTCGCGCGCGTCGCGGATGGCGGCAAGGACCTCCGCACGGTGCACCGCTACAACGGAGAGACGACCGTCGGGGTCGGCATCCTCAAGCAGTCCGGTGGCAACGCGGTCGCCATCGTCGACGAGGTGTATCGGCGCCTCGGCGCGATCAAGAAGCTCCTGCCCGACGGGATCACCGTGGACGAAGACGTCGCGTTCATCGATTTCACGGCGGAGATCCGCGAGGCGGTAGAGGAGACCGAGTTCACGCTGGTGTTCGGCGCGCTGCTGGCCGTCTTCACCGTCTGGGTGTTCCTGCGCCGCACGCGGCCGACGCTGATCGTCGCGACCGCGATCCCGATCTCGCTGATCGCGTCGTTCGGTCTGGTGTGGCTCTTCGACTACACGCTGAACACGATGACGCTGCTCGGCATGACGCTCGCGGTGGGTGTCGTCATCGACGACGCGATCGTCGTTCTCGAGAACATCGAGCGGCACCGCGAGAGCGGCGAGGATGCCACCACCGCCGCCCGCCGCGGCACGCGCGAGATCGCGTTCGCGGCCTCTGCGGCGACGCTGTCGGTGGTGGCGGTGTTCATCCCCGTGGTGTTCGTCGAGGGTATCGTCGGGAGCTTCCTCGGCTCGTTCGGCGTCACCGTCGCCGGATCGGTGCTGATCTCGCTGTTCGTTGCGCTGACGCTGACGCCGATGCTGGCGGCGCGCATGAAGCCGCCGAAGCTGCGCGCGCACGGCAGCATCTACCACCGGCTCGAGCAGGCTTTCGACGTCATCGAGGATCGCTATCGCAGCGCGCTCGACTGGACGCTTGCGCACCGCGGCCGCACGATCGCGATCGCACTCGGCTCGTTCGGCACAGCGCTGCTATTCGGATTCGCGCTCGACGGCGAGCTGTTCCCGTCGGCCGACGAGGCGCTCTTCTTCGCGCGGATCGAGACCGCGCCGGGATCGTCAGTGGGCACGACGCTCGAGTACCTGGCCCGCGACGAAGCGTGGTTCCTGTCGCAGCCGGAGGTGGCCGGGATGTTCTCGGCGATCGGTGATGGGCCCGAAGGCCTCGGGCGCACGAATCAGGGGATGATGTTCGGAACGCTGATTCCGCGCAGCGAGCGCAAGCGCACGGTGCAGCAGCTGGTGCGCGATGCGCGCGAGGCGCTCGGGAACGTGCCGGGCCGCCAGATCCGCATCTTCAATCCATCGGAGATGATGCGCGGCGGCTCTCACGGCGGCGCGATGGAGATCGAGCTGCGCGGCAACCTTCCGCTCGAAGAGCTGGCGGGGTGGTCGGATGCGATGATCGATCGGCTGTCCGCTCACGGCGGCTTCGTCGATCTCGACCGCAGCCTCAAGCTCGGCCTGCCGGAGCTGCGCGTGATCCCCGACCGCGCGAAGGCCGCCGCGCTCGGAATCGACAGCCGTACGCTCGCGCGCGCAGTGCAGCTGATGATCGGCGGGATGGACGTCGCCGTGTTCAAGGAGGCCGGCCGGCGCTACGACATCCGGATGCGGCTCGAGCCGGAAGATCGGAACGACCCCGACGCGATCAACCGCCTGTACGTGCGTTCGAGAGACGGAGGCGTCGTCGAGCTGCGCAACGTGGTGCGCACCGAGCTCGGCGCAGCGCCGTCAGAGATCACGCGCCACGATCGGCAGCGCAGCGTGACGGTCAGTGGAAATCTCGACGACACCGTGATCAAGATGGAGGAGGCGTCGCGCGTCGCGCTGGCGATCGGCGCGGAGATCCTGCCGAGCAACGTGCACGTGGCGCTCTCCGGCAACGCCGAGCAGATGGTGGAGAGCTTCGAGCAGGCTGGGGTTGCGATTGCACTCGGTGTGCTCGTGATCTTCATGGTGCTCGCCGCCCAGTTCGAGAGCTGGGTGCATCCACTGACCGTGATGCTCGCGCTGCCGCTGGCGATGACCGGTGCGCTCGGCGGCCTGTGGCTGTTCGGGCACTCGCTGAATCTGTTCAGCCTGATCGGGATCATCCTGCTGTTCGGGCTCGTGACCAAGAACTCGATCCTGCTGGTCGACTACGCGCTCCAGCTGCGCGCCGAGGGCATGGACAAGGTCGAGGCGATGCGGAAGGCGGCGCCGGTGCGGATGCGCCCGGTGCTGATGACCGCGCTGTCGATGATCTTCGGCGTGCTGCCGGCAGCGATCGGACTCGGGCCCGGCTCGGAGACGCGTGCGCCGATGGCGATCGCGACCGCGGCGGGGATGCTCTCGTCGACGGTGTTGACGCTGCTCGTCGTGCCGGTGTTCTTCGTCGTGTTCGACGACATCGCCGAGTGGGTGAAGGGTGGCTTCCGGCGGCAGCGCTCCGCGGAGGGGCCTGCGTTGACCGTCTCGGGGGCGCAGCAAGCGGAAGTGGCGGGCTGGCGGAAGCGGCGCGCGAGCTGACGCGGGTGCGGTTGGAGTAGGCCGGAATCGCAAACCGAGTCAGGCCGGCTTGCGCCGCCAGCGCGTGCCCTGAGGCGAGTCGAACAGCTCGATGCCGCGCGCGGCGAGCTCGTTGCGGATCCGGTCGGCGCGCGGCCAGTCCTTCTCCGCGCGCGCCGCGTCGCGCTCCGCGACCCGCGCGTCGATCTCCGCGTCGCCAGCGCCGGGCACGGGCGCGTCGGACAGCACGCCGAAGATCCGGTCGAACTCCCGCATCTGCGCAACCGCGCGCGCGGCATCGGCGCGGTGCGGAGCGCTGCGATTGACCGCCGTCATGAATTCGTGCACGACGGCCAGCGCGACCGAGGTG
>CAZPNB010000293.1:0-4154 GCA_964587305.1 uncultured Spirochaetales bacterium
CGGTGATCGATTCACAGACGTCGATCAGGGTACGACGACCGCGCCGGGAGCGGGGTGACTCAGGAAGCCCGTCGGGCTCGCTGTTGCGCCGTAGGCACCCGAGTTGAAGAACACGACGTAGTCACCCCGGCGAACCCCCGCTTCGCAGGGTATGTCGTGCGCCAGAACGTCCTGTGGAGTGCACAGGCAACCGGCGATGTCGACGGCGCACGTCGAGCTTGCGGGCGGGCGCTCGACTCGAGGAAAGATCTCGACGAGGAAGTTTCTCCGGATGACCTGCCCCATGCCTCCGGCGAGCAGGTAGTTGTGGTGCATCCCGCCGTCCACGATCAGAAACGTCTTCCCGCCGGACTGCTTGCGATAAAGAACCTGCGCGACGTAGACGCCGGCTTCCGCGATCAGGAAGCGCCCGGGTTCGAGGATGAGTTTCGTCGCTTCGAGCGAGGCTCGCAGATCGCTGCGTTCGAGCAATGCGCGCAGTCCGGCACGGATTGCATCGAGGTTTAGCGGCTTCTGGTTGTCGAAATACGTCACTCCCCAGCCGCCGCCGAGGTTGAGCTTGGGGAGCGGCCCTCCCATGGTTCGGGCCATGTCGGCGCCGAGCTCGAAGCCGACACGCAATGTCTCGAGGACGGCCTCTGCGTCGAGAACCTGGGAGCCCACATGCAGATGAAGTCCCATCAGCTCGATCGAATCGCGCAGCGCTTTCAGGCGCGTCAGAGCCGGCCCGAGATCCTCCGGCGAGAGGCCGAACTGAGTGGCTCCAGCCATGCGTAGACCGGTCCGGACCCGAATCGGCGGATTCACCCGGAGGCCGAGCGGCAGTCGTTTCCCGCGCCGCGATCGCGCCGCGATCCCGGCCAGGAGCTCGAGCTCCTCGAGGCTCTCGACGTTGATGGCGCCGATGCCCGCATCCGCAGCGCACTCGAGCTCGGCGAGCGTCTTCCCGGGACCACTGAACTCGATCTGCTCGGGCGCGAATCCCGCCTCGAGCGCCGCGGCGAGCTCTTGGGCAGACGCCACGTCGGCGCCCGCGCCGAGCTGTCGAATCGAGCGCAGAACGCCCGGGTCGGGATTGGCCTTGATCGCGAAGTGCACGTCGAAGCGGTCACCCAGAGTCGCACGCAGCTTCGCCATCTGGGCGGCGATGATCGGCTCGAAGAAGAGGTAGGCGGGAGTCCTCGTTTCCCGGATCGACTGCAGCAGTCGCTCCCGAGGCACGAGGCGGTAGAATTCTTCAGGCGTCATCGCGGCGGCTCCGTTACGCTCCGCGCCTCGCTGGAGCCGGCTATCTTGTTGCTCACCCACGACGAGTTGATCGCCTTCTTCGCGGACGCGTTCCAGCTGGATCGGCGCATTCTCTCCGAGGAGCAGCCGTTGTTCTCTTCGGCGCTGCTCGATTCGGCCAGCCTGGTGAACCTCGTCGCCTTCCTGGAGGAAAAGACCGGGCTGATCGTCGAGGCGGACGACGTGACGTTGGAGAACTTCGACACGATTTCGGCGATCCTGTCGTTCTGCACGGCTCGACTAGGCTAGCGGCCGCGCAAGGTCGAAGGGTAGCTGCCCCGCTGTGGCGAGACGCAGGCCTGTCGATAGCGCGTCGCTCGTCTTCGCGACCACGACCTGCGTATTCCCGACTCTCTTCCAGATCGCGGTTCCGTCGCGTCGCATGGCGGCGGTGATCACTTCCACGGAGCGGCGCTCACTCGCCTCGCGAGAGAACACGTAACACTCACGCTCTAGCAGGCTGTTGTCGTAGTCGATCACTCGGGTTCGCCTGGGGTTGCGCTCGTAGAGTGCAAACGGCAGGCGGTCTCTGAGCTGATGCTCGATGTAGTGGACGAACGTGAAGCCGATGAAGGGCAGATCGAAGAAGAGCATTCTCGCATCGGCTTCGAGCAGGCGTTCGAAGGGGCTCCCCGGCCCACAGGGGTACGGGCAGAGATCATGCCCGTCGATCAGCCCCGCGGCTCTCGGCCCGAGAGCCAGCAGCGGGTGGGTGGCCGAGAGGCTTCGGACGACGCCGGGACGCCGGCGAAAGATCTCCGTGATGATTCCCATCTGCGAAGGCGTGCGGCGGACGTCGAACGTCGGACCGGAATCGAGATAGCTGCTCGTCGAAGAGGTGTACGGCATCGACGTCATGACCAGCGTTCCGGTGGGACCGATCACGTCGAGTACTGCGGCGATGATCTCTTGGGGTTTGCCGCGAAAGCCATTCGTCGGGCGGAAGGCACTATGCATCAGGATCACATCGCCCGTCGCGATTCCCGCATCGGCCAACGAAGCGCAGAGCCGCGTGGCGTCGTAGGAATGGAACCGTCCGTGGTAGGCGCGGCGCAGCGCGCCGAGCCGCGACTTGAGCCACTGCCGCTGCCCGCGCGAGAGGCGTCGCGTCAAGCTTTCGAGCCCTCGCCACACGTCGGCTAGTGCTCCGCTTTCCGCGCCAGCTCGTCGAGAGCGCGCCGATCGATCTTTCCGTTCGCCAGCCGCGGCAGCTCCGGCAAGATCAGCACCTCGGACGGCAGCATATGCGCGGGCAACCTCGAAAGGGCGAGCCTTCGGATCGACTCGCCTGTGAAGTCGCGTGTGCCGTCGGACACGATGAATCCGATCAAGCGAGGGTCGGCGCCCTCCTGGGTCACCGCAACGACTTCCGCCTCGCGCACGCTCTCGAGCGCTCGGAGCTGATCTGCCGCCTCTTCCGGATAGACGCGATTCCCAGCGATCTTCACCATCGCGTCCATTCTTCCCTTCAGGAACAGGTACCCATCGGGATCGAGGAAGCCGTAGTCGCCGGTAGCAACGGCACGATCTCCGCCGAGCTCCGCTGGAAGGTCCCGGATCTTCTCCGCGTTCGACCCGTCCCCCAGGTAACCCAGCATGGTCCCCAATCCGACGTGCACGACCTCGCCAACCTCGTTCGGGAGGCAGGGCTGCCCATCCTCGCGCAATATCAGCACACGCGTTCCGATATACGATCGACCCACGCTCGCGGGCCGGAGCGCGAGTTCTTCGGGCCGCAGGCTTGCCGATCGGAACGTCTCCGTCTGACCGTAGGTCTTGAAGATCGCGACCCCCTCCAAGCGCTGTTGGAGTCGCTCTTGTTCGCTGACCGACAGGCTGCCGCCGGAGATCGTGACATAGCGCAGTGAGTGGTGGAGGCCGATGCGGTCGAGCTGGAGACTCGAAGCGAGCAGGTCGCGCCAAACCGACGGCACGCCGGATATCCCGGTGACGCGGTCCCTCGCGATGGTTTTCAACAGATCCACGGGGAGCCACGATTCTTCGATGACGAGGCAAGCGCCCGCGGCGAGCGCGCTCATCAGCTGGTTCTGGCCCACATCGAAGGAGAAGGGCAGGATGCTCAGCAGCCGGTCACTGCGGGTAAGGCCAAACCAGTCGACCTCAGAGCGAGCCCGCGCCGCCAGATCACGGTCGCTGACCATCACGCCCTTTTGTCGCCCCGTTGAACCGGACGTGAACAGGCAGCACGCAACGGCGTCCGGGGCCAGCGGGTCGATCGGAGCGCCACGGTCCTCGGCGACCGGCTCGAGGACGGGGACCTTCACGTGGTCGGGCAGCAAGCGGATGGCTTGCCCGAGAGCCGCCTCGGAGCCTGCACGCGTCCCGTCTGCGATTCCGATCCATTGAATCGCGCCAAGGATCGGGTTGTCTCGAATCGCGGGCCCGATCGTCAGGAGCGCGGGCGCGTCGGCGACCACGAGCTGGGCTCGCGCGTTCTTTGCGATCTCGACGATCTGCGGCGCGCGCAGTCGCTTGTTCAGCCAGGCGAAGGGACGCCCGCTCGCCAGGCAGGCCAGCGACAGAGCGATCGAATCCGCGGACTTTCCGGCAAGGATCGGGACCAGCGATCCAGCGGGGACCCGCTTCGCGAGTGCAGTGGCGTAGCCTTCGGCGAGCGCGAGCAGAGTGCCGTAGGTCGTGCAGCTCGGGTCCGAGGCCCTGTGGAGAATCGCCGGGGCAGAGGCCTCCCGCCGCACCGCTCCAAGAAACGCTTCGAACAGGCTACTCACGCAAGGAACCTAGCTTCTCATCAGGCTGTGATCTTCCGCACAGCCACCGCTGCTCGTTGGGCGGCAGAAGCAACGGTCGTTCATCAGGGAGTCGCGCTTCGCTGGCGCTGCCTGCGC
>CAZPNB010000294.1:0-8034 GCA_964587305.1 uncultured Spirochaetales bacterium
GTCCTACAACGCCCGCGCAAGGGACTTGGTTGGCACTACACGCCGCTTCCGAAACGTGCTCCAATAATGCCGCGCACTTAGCCCTGTGCGCTGCTCGAAATCCCGCTCATTCTCTTCGAAGCTGCGGAAGTTGGGCTAGCGGCCCGACGGAGATCGCGCGCGTCGTCTACTACGACCACGCTGCGCGGGGGCGTGAGCAGCCCGGCTTCCGCTCGGGCGAGGCGACCAGCGTCCTGCTGCGAGCCGACGGCGAAGTGAGGACGCAGGCGCGCGTCGAGGTTCCCCCCAACTCGCTCCACGCGCTCTACGCCCACGGCGTCGTCGACGCGCTCAACCGCCTGCCGCTCGCAACCGGTCCGATCGTGCCCGACCGCGAAGCCGTGTTGCGCCCCGGCGCGCTCTCCGACGCGTCGCGCATCCTCTACGAGGCCGACCGCGCCACCTACGGCCGCACCTGGGAGTTCGCGGCCGGCAGCAGCGCCGAGCCCGTCACTGAATACCGCATCGTGATCGACAACCGCGAGTACCAGCGCACGCTGTCGCGCCTGCAATACCTGGTGGTGCTCGCGGGCCGCGAGGGGCGGGCGGTGCGCCTGCGATTGTAGGTTCCTCGCGGGCCGCGGCCGGCGCGCCCGCGGTGCGCTACTCCATGCTCCGCGATGGCCGCAGCAGAGCGCGTTGGCGAACCTGCGAACGGATCCCCGCGCGCCGTCGTGTGGCTCGCGCTGGGCGCCGCCGCCGGTGTCGTCTGCGCGGCGATCGGCCTGTTGCGCTCTGGCGAGAGTGCCGGCGGCTTGCCGGCGAATGCCGCCGCTTCGGTGAACGGAACCGTGATCCGTCTCGAGGCGTACGACCGCGCGGCCCGGGCGCTGGCCGCCGACCGGCGCGACCCGATCGGGCCCGAGGAGCGCCGCCACGTGCTCGACCGGCTGCTCGACGAGGAGCTGCTGGTGCAACGCGGGCTCGAGCTGGGCCTCGCCCGTCACGACCGCCGCGTGCGGGGCGACATCGTGTCGGCGGTGATCGAGCTCGTCGTGTCTCAGGCCGACGACGAAGAGCCCACCGACGCCGAGGTGCGCGCGTTCTACGAGGAGAATCGCGACTACTTCGCGCACACCGAGCGGCTGCAGGTTGCGCAGGTGCTCGTGCGCGGCGCGCCGCTGCGCTCCGAGGACGAGGCGAAGTCGCGGGCCGACGAGGTGGCGCGCCGGCTGCGCACCGGAGAGGCGTTCGAGCGGGTGGACGAGGCGCTCGGCGACCTCCAGGTGGCGCCGGTGCCGCGCGATCTGCTGCCGATCGCGAAGCTGCGCGAGTACCTGGGGCCGACCGCGGCGCGCGCGGCGCAGGACCTCGACGTCGGGGCTGCTAGCGACGCGCAACGCTCGGCCACCGGCTATCACGTGCTGCAGCTCCAGGACCGGGCGCCCGGCTTCGCGCCAGCGCTGGCCGAGGTGGAAGAAGAGGTCCGCGCCGAGCTGCGCCGCCGCGCCAGCGAACGGGCGCTGCGCGGCTACCTCGACGATCTACGGCAGCGGGCCGACGTACGCGTGCGAGACGAGGCGCCGTGAAGCGCGCCGCAGCGCTGCTCGCGTTCAGCGCCGTCATTGCGGGTGCGCTGCCCGCGGTGGCCCACACGCGCAGCGTGTCCTACTCGAGCTGGAAGCTCGACGCGTCGGGCGCCACCGTGTCGGTGCGGATCCCGCTGCTCGAGCTGTCGCGGCTCGCGTTCGACCCGGACTTCGACGTCGGCAGTGGCGGCCCGGTGGCGGAGTACCTCGCGACCCACCTCGCGCTGCGCGCCGGCGACACGCCCTGTGCGGTGAGCGGAACGCCAACGGCTGCGCCCGCGGCGAAGGGCTGGGCGCACTTCAGCTGGCGCGTCGTGTGCGAGACCAGCGGCCCGCGCACAATCGACAGCGCGGTATTGCTCGACGTCGCTCCGTCGCACCTGCACTTCGCCCGCGTCGGCGGGGATGGCGCCGGCGCGCGCGAGCGCGTGCTCACCGAAGCGGAGCCGGGCTGGACGTTCGACGCGGCCCGGGAGGCAGGCGGCAGCGGCGGCGCGGGAACGACGCTGGCGGGCTACATCGCGCTCGGCGCGCGGCACATCGCGAGCGGGTGGGACCATCTCGCGTTCGTGCTCGCGCTGCTCCTGCTCGCCGGCAGCGCGCGCGAGGTGGCGGGGCTCGTCACGGCGTTCACAGTCGCGCACAGCGTGACGCTGGGCCTCGCGGTGCAAGGCTGGGTGCGGCCGGATGGAGCCGCCGTCGAGGCGTTGATCGGCTACTCGATCGCGCTCGTCGCCGCCGAGAACGCGTGGCTGCTGGGCGGACGCGGGATCGCCGTTCCCGCGGCGGTTGCGCTCGGAACCGCCGGCCTGGCACTCTTCGCCGCGTTCGGCACCGGAGCCGTCGGGCCGCTCGTGCTAGGTGGCCTCGCCGTCTTCGCGGGCTGTCACTTCGCGTTGCTCGGGCGCGTGGCGCGCCCCGCGCGCCTGCGCGCGGCGGTGGCGTTCGTGTTCGGTCTGGTGCACGGCTTCGGCTTCGCCGGCGTGCTCGCGGAGATAGAGCTGCCCACCGGGCGCCTGGTGCCCGCGCTGTTCGGCTTCAATCTCGGCGTCGAGCTCGGACAGCTCGCGGTGGTCGCGCTGGTGTGGCCCGCGCTCGCGGCGATCGGCCGTACGAGCCCGCGCCACTGGGGCCCGATCCTCGCCGAAGGCGGCTCCGCGGCGATCTGCGGCCTGGGTTTGTTCTGGTTCCTGACACGCGCGCTCGGCTGATGCGCTCGCGCGCCGTCTAGAGGCGTTTCCACCAATCCGCGATCGCCTGCCCGATCGCGTCGGGCGAGTCTTCCTGAAGGAAGTGCGAGCCCGCGACGCGCACCTCGGTCTGGTGGGGCCACGCGCGGCAGAACTCGCGCTGCCGGCCGATCAGGATCGCGCCGGGGTCGGCGTCGATGAACAGCTTCGGTACGTCGCAGCGCGCGAGCCAGTCCGCGTAGCTCTGCACGATCGCGGCGACGTCGGCGGGCTCGCCGTCGAGCGGGATCTGGCGCGGCCACGAGAGCGTCGGGCGGCGGTCCTCGCCCGCGTTCCGGAACGGCCGCCGGTAGACCTCCATCTCCGCGTCGGAGAGCGAGCGCAGCACCGAGCCGGGCAGCACGCGTTCCACGAACACGTTGTTGTCGAGCACCATCGCGTCGCCGGCGGCCGAGCGGAAGCCCTGGAACACCTTGCGCGCCGCGTCGGGCCACTCGCTCCAGGTCATAGGGCGCACGATCGCCTCCATGTACGCGATGCCGCGCACCGCGTCCGGGTGGCGGCGGGCCCAGTCGAAGCCGAGCGCCGAGCCCCAGTCGTGGATCACCAGCGTCACGTTCTCGCGCACGCCGAGCTGCTCGAGCAGGGCATCGAAATAACGCCGGTGCTCGACGAAGGTGTAGCGGTCCGGCCCGCTGTCGCGAAGCTTGGCCGAGTCGCCCATCCCGATCAGGTCGGGCGCGATGCAACGCCCGAGGCCCACCAGGTGTGGGATCACGTTTCGCCACAGGTAGGATGACGTCGGATTACCGTGCTGTAACACGATCGGATCACCGCTGCCGACGTCGACGTAGGCCATCTCGAGCCCGAGCACCGCAGCGCGCTGCACCGCGTAGCGCTCGTCGGGTGAGATCACCGCCGAGTCGGACACGGCCTCAGCGGGCCGCCGGCATCAGCTTCTTCGCGCACTCGGGACAGATGCCGTGGGAGAGCTCGGCACCCGAGTGCTCGCGGACGAACGCCTCGACGTGTTGCCAGTAGCCCTTGTCGTCGCGGACCGACTTGCAGTGCGAGCAGATCGGGATCAACCCCGACAACGTCTCGACCCGATCGTGCGCCTGCTGCAGCTCGTGGATCAGGCGCTCGCGGTCGGCCTCGGCGCGCACGCGCTCGGTCAGATCGAGCGCGACGCCGACGACGCCGAGGATCGCCTGGCCGGCGTCGCGCAGCGGCTCGACGTGGGCCCGCAACAGGCGCGCTTCACCCCTGACCGCGACCCACACCTCGAAATTGCGCGCCTCGCCCTCGAGCGCAGCGCGGTGCGCGTGGATCGAGGGATGCTCCGGGTTCGTCGCGCCGAACATGTCGACGACGCTGACACCCAACTGGGGCGTGGCGTCGAGGCCCACGATCTGGGTGCCGGCCGGACGCGCCCACGTGAGGCGCAGGTCGCGATCCGCGGTCCACACGTAAGCAGGAATCTCCTCCGGCAGCGGTGGGATGGGCACGAGAGCGGGCTCCGCGTAGGGCTCATCGGGCACGGCGACGCGCGCCCGCAGCGAGCGAAGCTCCTCGATGAGCTCGCTCTTCGTTCGTTTCCTGTCGTCCACCCGCGGAAGTTCTCCAGAGGGAAGGTAGTTAGTTCGGCCCCTCGATTGGAGTGTTCTCAGCGCTGCAAGATATCCGTCACCGTCCCGGCCGCCACCTCCGCGGCGAGACCCACCGTCTCGGAGAGCGTGGGATGGGGGTGGACGGTCAGCGCGATGTCCTCGGCATCCGCTCCGAGCTCGAGCCCGAGCGCCAGCTCGGCGATCAGCTCGCCGGCATTCGGTCCGACGACGCCCGCGCCCAGCAGGCGCCGGGATTCCGGCTCGAACAGCAGCTTGGTCAGCCCTTCGCTGCGCGCGATTCCCAGCGCGCGGCCGCTCGCCGCCCACGGGTATACCGCCTTCTCGATCGCCGTGCCGCGCTGTGCTGCTTCGGACTCAGTGAGGCCCACCCAGGCGACCTCGGGGTCGGTGTACGCCACCGACGGGATCGCCCGCGCATCGAAGGCCGCCGGCAGGCCCGCGATCACCTCGGCCGCGACTTTGCCCTCGTGCATCGCCTTGTGGGCGAGCATCGGCCCGCCGCACAGGTCGCCGATCGCATGGATGTGCGGGACGTTGGTGCGTTGCTGCGCATCCACCGGCACGAAGCCGCGCGCGGCGACGCGCACGCCCGCCGCCTCGGCACCGATCCGATCGCCGTTGGGCCGGCGGCCGACCGCCACCAGCACGCGATCGAAGCGGCCTTCCGCGGGCGCGTTGGGGCCCTCGAAGCGCACGCGGAGGCCGTCGGCCTCGGCCCGCACCTCACTGACCTTCGTCTGGAGGTGGATGCCGGCATAGCGCTGCGCGATCCGCCGCTGGAGCGGGCGGACGAGGTCCGGATCGGTGCCGGTCATGAGCGCCGGCAGCAGCTCCACGACGGTCACCGCGCTGCCTAGCGCGTCGTAGACGGCGGCCATCTCGAGGCCGATGATGCCGCCGCCGATCACGAGCAGGCTGCGCGCCTGGCCGTCCACCTCCAGCGCCGAAGTCGAGTCGAGGATGCGCGGGTCGTCGGGCAGATGGGGCAGCACGGCGCCGCGCGAGCCCGCCGCCAGGATCGCGGCGTCGAACGAGATGCGGCGCGGTCCACTGGCCGTGTCCACCACGGCGTGGTGCGGCGACGCCAGCCGCGCGGATCCGGTCACCACCTCCACCTTGCGCTGCTTTGCGAGCTGGCGGAGACCGCCCGTCAGGCGCGCCACCACCGCGTCCTTGTGGGCGCGCAGCTTGGCGAAGTCGAGCGCGGGTGCGGCGAAGACCACCCCGTGATCCGCGAGCGCCGCGGCCTCGGCGATCACCTCGGCCACGTGGAGCAGCGCCTTCGATGGGATGCAGCCGACGTTCAGGCAGACGCCTCCGAGCGTCGGATAGCGCTCGACGAGCACGACCCGCTTGCCCAGGTCTGCGGCGCGAAACGCCGCTGTGTAGCCGCCGGGGCCCGCGCCCAGCACGAGCACGTCGGCGTGCACCTCGACGTCGGCGAAGTCGCCGATGTCCGGGACGCGGGTCGGGAGCTCGGCCATCGCGCGCCTACAGGATCAGCCGGCGCAGGTCGGACAGCAGCTCGGACAGGCGCGTGGTGAAGCGCGCGGCGTCGGCGCCGTCGATCACGCGGTGGTCGTAGGACAGCGAAAGCGGCAACAACAGACGCGGCACGAATTCCCCGTCGCGGTAGACGGGGCGCCAGGACATCTTCCCGACCCCGAGGATCGCCACCTCGGGGTGGTTCACGATCGGCGTGAAGAAGGTCCCGCCGATTCCGCCCAGGCTCGAGATGGTGAAGGATGCTCCCTGGAGGTCGCCGGGCGACAGCTTTCGGCTGCGCGCCTTTTCCGAGATCTCCATCAGCTCGCCGGCGATCTCGTACAGGCCCTTGCGGTCGGCGTCGCGCACGACCGGCACGACCAGGCCGTTCGGCGTGTCGACCGCCACGCCGATGTGACAGTAGTGCTTCAGGATCAGGTTCTCTCCGGTGTGATCGAGCGACGCGTTGAACCGCGGATGCTCCTTCAGCGCGAAGGCGCACGCCTTGATCGCGAACGGCAGGAAGGTGAGCTTGGTGTTGCGTGCCAGGGCCTCGGGCTTCATCTGCGTGCGAAACTCGTCGAGGTCGGTGATGTCAGCTTCGTCGTGCTGGGTGACGTGCGGAATCGTCACCCAGCTGCGGTGCAGATTGGCCGCGGAGAGCTTGCGGATGCGGTGGAGTGGCTGGATTTCCGTCGGGCCGAACAGCGCGAAGTCGATCTGCGGCGCGGCGGCGACCGAGACGCCCGCGATCGGAACGCCGGCCGCTGTTCCCTTCTCGATCATGCTCTTGACGTAGCGGCGCACGTCCTCCGGCGTGACGCGGCCCTTCGGCCCCGTCCCGGGAACCAGGCGCAGATCGGCGCCCAGCTCGCGCGCGAGCCGGCGCACCGAAGGGCTGGCGTGCGGGAGCACCTCGGCGCCGGGGGCGGCGATGATGCCCTGGATCGGCGCGCTGTCCGCGGGCTCGGCCGCGATCGCGACGGGGTCCGGACGCGGAGGCGCGACCGGAGGCGGCGTCGCGACCGGTGCCGGACGCGGCTCCTGCACCCGCGGCTCCGGCTGCGCCGCATCGCCGTCGACCTCGATGATCGCGATCAGCGCGCCCTCGCCGACGCGGTCGCCGACGGAGACCTTCATCTCCACGATCACGCCTGCCACCGGCGATGGAATCTCCATACTCGCCTTGTCGCTCTCGAGCACGATCAGCGACTGCTCCGCCGCCACCCGCTGCCCGCTCGACACCAGCACCTCGGCGACGTCGACGTCGGCGAAGTCGCCGATGTCCGGAAGCAGGATCTCCCGCTTCGAACCCACCTTCACGACCTCGCCGGCGGGGGCTTCGCTGGATCGATCCCGTACTTCTCGATCGCCTTCGCGACCGTCGCGGGCGGCAGCGCGCCGTCGTTCATCAGCGCCGAGAGCGCCGCGACCGTCACGTAGTAGCGGTTCACCTCGAAGAAGTGGCGCAGCCGCTCGCGTGTGTCGGAGCGCCCGAAGCCGTCGGTGCCCAGCACGACGTAACGGCCCGGCACGAACGGCCGGATCTGATCGGCGTGCGCCTTCAGGTAGTCGGTGGCGGCCACCACCGGCCCGTGTCGGCCCGCGAGCTCGCGCTGCACCGTCGCGCTGCGCGGCGCTTCCTCGGGATGCAGCAGGTTCCAGCGCGAGGCATCGAGCCCCTCGCGCCGCAGCTCGTTGAAGCTGGTGACGCTCCACACGTCGGCCTCGACGCTCCAGTCGTTGCGCAGGAGCTCCGCCGCCGCGCGCACCTCGCGCAGGATCGCGCCGCCGCCCAGCAGCTGAACGCGCGCATTCGCGCCGGCAGCACCCTCCTCGAGCAGGTACATGCCGCGCACGATGCCGTCGCGGACGCCCTCGGGCATCTCCGGGTGGTGGTAGTTCTCGTTCAGCACGGTGATGTAGTAGAAGACGTCTTCCTGCTCCGTCAGCATCCGGCGCAGGCCGTCTTGGATGATCACCGCCAGCTCGTAGGCGTAGGTCGGGTCGTAGGCGACGCAGTTCGGGATCGTCGACGCGAGCAGGTGGCTGTGGCCGTCCTGGTGCTGGAGGCCCTCGCCGGCGAGCGTGGTGCGACCCGACGTGCCGCCGAGCAGGAAGCCGCGCGCGCGCGAGTCGCCGGCGGCCCAAGTACTACCA
>CAZPNB010000295.1:0-8585 GCA_964587305.1 uncultured Spirochaetales bacterium
ATGAGCGTTTTGCATGCGCTACCGGAAAAGCTGTTATCAGCTACCAATCTTATCACGACCTGCCCAACTGTCTCTTGCACTACCTGAAACTCCGCCACGCCGGGTGCCTCGCGAATCGGATAGATGATCGCTAGAGCGTGCAATACCCGTCCCGAAGGCGTGACGAGAAAATCAGTTTGGCGCCCTTCGACAGAGCTCAATAACGGCAAGCCCCGGCCACAGGTGCATTCCGACGAATCTAGCTGACCAACATCTCCCGTCCGGTAACGGATGAGAGGCATGGCGCTGCTGAGCAGATTGGTAATCACAATCTCACCCTTACCAGGGACCGCGAAATGCTTATCCTCGTCGATCTCCACGACAATGCGTTCGGCATTGATGTGGAGTCGCCCGGTGGGACATTCATGGGCAACCAAACCGGCGTCGCGCGCGCCATATTCCGCAACCGCAGGGCAATGAAACGCCTCTTGAATCGCCTGTCGTTGATGCGGCAGCAGCGGCTCCGCCGTGGCAAAGATCGCTTTGGGGCAATCGGTATCGATAGTCTGGCCAGTCTTGAGCATATAGGAAGCAAGATAAGCTAACGCACTGGCGTAACCGTACAATTTCTGCGGCCGGAATTCATGGATTCGCTTGCTATATTGAGCGAGAGCACCCTCGCTCAAATCGAAGGCGGAGAGCAGGCGAGAATTCAGCAGGCGGTCCCGGCCCTCTCTCCAAAGGCTTTGCCTACCCAGCTCGATGGGAGACCCCCACAACACCATTTCGCGCTCACCAGGTTTCAGTCCGAACCAACCCTGGGCGCGCAATCGCGCCGCTTCGGCAAACCCATGAGACTCCATCGCGACCAACACCTTGGCCGGAGCCCCGGTAGATCCACCCGTGCTAATGGTTTGTGTCCGTGCCGGCCGCGGCGAGGCTTGCAGCTCTTGAAAATGATTCCGGAGTTCGTGCTTCGTCAGAAAGGGGAGACAATTGAGATCGGCCGCAGATTGAATGCTTTGCGGTCGCAGCCCCCTCTCGTCCATCAACCGTTGATAGTAAGGAACATGCTCATAAGCGTATTCGATAAAATCTCGCAACGCGCCACTTTGATCGCGTAGGATTTCCCCCCGCGGACGCCACTGAGACTGCTCAAGAATAGGCAACCAATCAAAGGTCGGCTTACCCTTGGAGTACTCGTGCATGGGGTATAAGAGCTTTCTAACGATCAGTGGATGCATTGCAATCTCACGCGCCACCTAGAGACCGACAAAATTCATGCGCTTGCAGATAAATGTTGGGGCTTTTTCTCGAGGCTACCAACCCCAATCAATGGCCGCCATTCCTCAACGATTTGGTCTGCCGTCGCGTCCCACGTTCTTCCCGTCATAGTTTTCGATATGCTCGTGCGATCCCATTGTCTTTGAAGCGCCTCAAGCAGAGCGTTTTGCAAAGCCTCGGAGTCGCCGTGAGAGACCAGCAGTCCATTTACTCCGTCTTGCACCAATTCAGCATTACCGCCCACCCGAGTCGTTACAACTGGAATTCCGCAAGATAAGGCTTCCACGAGAACATTGGCCATTCCCTCATTGCTGGTAGCCAAGCAAAAGATGTCCGCCGCCGCGAGCCAAACGGCAATTTCATCATGCGGACACGCCCCTACTAACCGGACGTGCTGTGCCACTCCTAGCTCCCGACTCAATCGCGTTAGTTGCGGCCCCATATCCCCTTCGGCCCCACCGCTACCGACGACAACAAAGAGCAGTTTCGGATGGGCGGCAACCAACCGAGGCAACACCTGCATTATCCGATGGTGCCCCTTTCGTTCGCACAGCGCCCCCACGGATAGCAGGACGGTTCGGTCCAACGGAATTCCAAGCCGATTGCGTGCCTCAACTCGATCCAAAGGTCGAAACACTTTGCAGTCTATTCCATTCGGAATGACCCGAGTTTTTTGTGGATCGCATTCCAACTCTACCGCGATCTCTTGTAGCGATCGGCTCACGCTAAAAACCCGGGACGCCGTCGCGAGCGCCCACTGAATTTGTTTGCGACGAAGAAAGAACTTGGCCAGCTTGCCGATCGTCCCCCTCAGGGTAATCGTGACTGGACAGCCAAACCATTTCGCCAACAAACACGCGGCAACACCATCTGGGTAGACAAAATGGGCGTCGATTAGATCGAAACGGAACTCTTGATGAAGACGACGAAGAAGCGGAAGAACGGAAATAAAATAAAAAATACCGTCCAATGATTTGAACAAACCTGGCACACTGAAAAATCTCGGGTGGTAAATTTGCAGGTTATCGATAACCTCTGATCGAGGTACGCTGTGCCGATGGGTCCCTCGAATTTGCGCGCTGAACGGAAACCATGCGACCGGAGCAACGACGATGACTTTGCAGTGTTGCCCAACCCGGGCGATCCGCTCCTTAACGAAAACCCCAAACACCCGATCGCGCGAGTTTGGAAACACTGAACTTAATACTAGAACGCGCATTGTTTTAACCCGTCTTCCGCCCAATATGAGTCTATACGCGGAAGCAGATTCGCTTTTTTAGATTCACGGTGATCAGACAAACAACCTTCGGTGTATGTTCTAAAGCACAACTAGCTGTTGAGGGTCACCGTAACGCAGACGGCGGAACGATGACGAGGATCTGGCGCCCCGTCCATAGATCAACTCTGTCATAATGCGGACTTAAATGTGATGCCTACCAGAGCTTCCATGTAAATGTACTGCCGGCGTTCAAAACGCCTATCAATACCGATAGGCAATCAACATGATGATCATGACGGTCATTAACCAGCAAGATACATTGAGCACCGAGATGCGATCCGTATAGATCAAATGCATCGGATCTTTTGCTTTGCCCTCTTGAGTTTTCATCACGAAGCGAAAGATTCCGTAGACGACGAATGGTACGGTATAGATCATCCCGTTCCCTTTGAAGCGGGCGATGCTTTCGGGCGAAACGACGTAGAGCATATAGGAAAGCAGACTTATGGCGGCCGAGACGCTGATCATATGATCGAGCTTCGCCTCGGTATAAATCGTACTGACGGCTTTGACGCCTGGTGAGTGAAAAAGCTCGGCGCGCCGTTTACCGAAACCTAAAAGCAGCGCCAAACTGAAAGTACACACGATCAGCCATTGCGACGCCTCAACCTGGATCAGCACTGCACCCGCTAGGATTCTCAAGACAAATCCCGAAGCTATCGAAATCACATCGGCGATCACTCTGTTCTTGATGAAAAGCGTGTACGCGAGATTGTTGGCGAGATACAGCGAGAGCATAGCAAAAAAACCAAGACCAAGCCGGTAGCTGATCGCTTGCGAGGCAAGAAGCAAAAGCGCCGCGCTGATACCCGCCGCGCGTGGCGAAACCGCGCCGGCGGCAATCGGTCGTGCTTTCGTAACGGCGCTGAGGGCATCTCGCTCTCGATCATTAATGTCGTTGAACAAATAGACCGCGCTGGCCGCGAGCGAAAAACTCACGAAGCCGCCAACGACTAGAAGCACATCATTGAGATCATAAAAATGGCCCGAAAAAATCAGCGGGGCAAATAAGAAGCCGTTCTTGATCCAGTGACCCGGCCTAATTGATACCAACAGAGCTTTCGCAGAATCGAAGATCTTAGAAACGGCCCTTGCGGCGTCGACCGTTGCTCGATCTTTCGAGGAAGTTGCGATCAGCATTTTTCCCTCATTCATAGGTTATTGTCTTTCTACCCTTAGCGATTAGTTGTCAGCCCTTCGCCTGCTGCCCTTCCCCGTTGCGCTATGCGCTTTGTCCCCTTCGCAGCTAGCACTTCCTCGTAAATCCGCAGGTAGCGTGCGGCCAATTTTTTCCATGACCTTTCGCCCGTCACGAACTCGCATCCCCTTTCGCCAAGATTCTTTCGCAGCACCGGGTCCTTGGCCAAACGCACCGCGTGTTTGACCAGATCATCGACTTTCTCTGCGGCAAACAATACACCGGTTCGGCCATCTTCGATCAACTCTTTGTGGCCGCCGACATCGCTCGCCAATATCGCTTTTCCCATCGCCATGCTCTCCAGCGGTTTTAGCGGCGTGACCAGTTCCGTCAAGCGCATGCGTAACCGCGGGCAGACAAAGATATCGACCAACGAGTAGTAATCCATGACATCCCGATGCGGAACGCGTCCAGTAAAATGAACGCCGCTTTGCTTACTCGCCAACTCCTTCAGGACTTCCTCTTCCTCGCCACCGCCAACTAACAGAAGACGAGCATTAGGAATCTGTGCGCGAATCTTTGGAAATGATTCGACCAGAAAGCGTAAGCCTTCGTAGCGATAGAAGGAACCGACAAATCCGAAGACCGGGCCGCCATTCAACCCAAGACTCTCGGCTAGAGCTTTGCACCGCTCAATGGGCTGGAATTCTTCGATATTGACCCCATTCGGAACCACGCTGATGTTATCGTCGGATATGCCTCGTTTGTGCAGGTCTTGGCGCATCGCTTCGCAGATCGTCACCGCATGATCGGCGTGTTTGAAAAGAAACGTTTCCAATTTCTGGCTGACGCGATAGCGAAACGAGTCTTCAGCGAAGGTTCCATGATCGACAGCCGCGTCTTCCCAAAACGCACGGGCCTCGTAAACAAGAGGAATTTTGAAGCGCCTAGCAACCCAAAGCGCGGGCAAACCATTGAGTAAGGGTGAATGGCTGTGAATTAGATCGATCTTCTCTTGCCGCGCCACCACTTCGATGCGCCGTGTCATACGCAGCATTAACTTCAACTCGCCAATGAACCGAACGGCGCCCACGGCGTCCGAAGCTAGAGACGACGTGCGATGATAGCTAATCCCTTCGATGTCCTCCATGGCATCGGTGGGGGAATGATGCTTCGGTGAAGTCAGCACCACGGGGTTCAATCCCAACGCGCGCTGAGCATGAATGATGCTCCTGCTGCGAAAGCTGTAACCGCTAAATATTGGAACCGAGTGGTCCAGAACGTGCAGAATATTCATGAAATAAGGATTTCGGATCGACTCGTGAACAGGCCTCAAAGCGATGAAAAAATTAACTTCCGTCAACCCCAGACCTCGATTGGCCAGTTCCGTTGCACGGCGATCCTTCTCAGCTTGGCGTCGGGATTGACCGTCACCGGATTACCTAACAGATCGAGAAAAGCAACGTCTTCGACAGAATCGCCGTAACCATAGGACTGACTCCAAGCAATTTCAGTCGCCGGCCACTCCTCCAGCAGTCGTTGCCGCTTCTCGTCTCCCTTACAATTGGCGCTGAACAACTCCCCCGTAAATTTTCGGTCTTGGTTGAGAAACTTCGTACAGATGACACGATCAACACCAAATCGCGCTCCTAGGTCGTTTAAATAAAGGTCCGGGGATGCTGATAAAAAGATGATTGTATGATTCTGCTGCTTGTGCCAGCGCAGACGATCCTTAGCGGCTATACGAACGTTTTTGACTAGTACGGTGTCGACAAAACGCTGCACTAAAGCCGCAAATGATATTCGATCGTCATTCGCTAGACATATTCTCAGGCAAACCTTCTTGAGTTGTCCCGCATCCAGTAAACAGCTCGGATGCATCACAGCGCCGAGGGTGAACCGCCATAGCCGAAGCAAGCTGATTCCGTTTTGACGGACGGAAAACCAACAGAACCGCCGGAAGCTATCACCGTGAAGGAACGTTTTATCGACATCGAAGATCGCCAATACTTTGTTGGACTGTCGATTCGATATAGATTCATTTGAATGCATGACTTCACCGACTCGACTCGCGCCACTAACAGGTACGGTTTAAACACACTGCTCCGTGGCCACTCTTTCCTTCGGCAGACTCCCCTCATCTTAACGATCCAACGTGCTAACAAGTCCCTCGCCTTCGGAGGCCTTTAACCCCGTCCTTACGCCCAACATCCTCAGCTGGGGAGTTGAATGATCGAAAGGCTGGTGCTGTCCAGAGCTAGCTCCGCCGAGCATGCTTCGATAGATGTCATGCTGTTCAAGAAAACCACCAAGAACGACGGGAGTGGCGTCGTATGTGCTCACGTTGTTTAACTGCGTTGGAATTGCGGGTGTCAACACATAATCTTCGCGAAGCATTCGCGCGCTCCAGCCGCGCTTTGCATAGTCGACTGCGTGTGAATTGGTAAACCTGCCACAAAAGTAAACGGGCTCGCTGTGGGCGGACGTCACGGATTGGGGATCGCAGTCTCTCGCGTTTGTTGGGTCAGTTTGTAATGCGAGGTCATCTGTTTGCGCGTATGGTGGTCCGAAAAAACGAATCATGTTTAGGTTGCCCTGATAGACTTTCTTCGAATCGTAGACAATAACATTCGCCATAGAGGTTTTGAAATAAATTTCTTGGGCGAGTTCATGGAGACGTTTGAGCGGCAGTAGTGTGACTGATTCGTACTGCGGTACGACAAGAGCTTGTCGCACCATCTGAGCACGCCATAACGCCGGTCGTGTATGAATAAACTTCCAAGAATAATCTAAGGTGAGGGAAAGTGAAATAAGAAGAAGGGCGACGAGCGCGCCTAACGCCGCCAAGGCATTTGGTTTCGTCATTGACTTCGCGTCGTATAAAAAAACGCTCAGCCCGGCCACGGCGAACAGGAGCCACGGAAAAACAACAAAACTAGTTACGCGAATTGGACAGATTCCTGAGGTAAACGACTGGGCCCAATATGGGATTGAAGCTAAAATTAGCCATATGACTGCGACACCGACCAGGCGCGATCGACCTATCGTCCAGATTTGTGATGTTGCTACTGCTACCAAACAGCCCCCCGATATGAATAAACCGATCCCGCACGGCACACCCGTTTTCACTCCTGCAAATAATGAGGTGTACGTAACGTATAGAAAAGGATTTGACAGTGGCCAAAATACCAGTAGATACATTACGTACCCGAACGAAAACGCCGACACCGCGTAGCAATGACTGCGGATAACCTCCCTTTTATAGCCTGGCGCTCTGTCCGCCACAAATAATGCAATGGCGAAGGAGAATACATTCCAAATCGCCTCAATTCGAAAAATAACGAGGCCACACGTAGCAATCCCCGCGATAGTAGCAAAGAGTGCAGATCGGCGTTCGATGCTGATCCATAAAGCTAACACGCTAGCGCCAACAAGGGTCATGGCAGGTACTTCCGCAATTAGGTTTCCATTCATGTAGGCAAAAATACTCGAAGAAACGTAGGCCGTAATAGAGAGCCCGGCAGCTATCATAACTTGACGATCAGAAATGTGAGGTTTTTCTCTTTTCACCATCTTCAACGCAAGGGCTATACCCATGACCAGCGCGCAAACATAAAGGCTTCCGTAAATGATAGTGACAAGCCAAATAGTTACATACGAATTGCCGAATATCGTGATAACTATCCCGAGAATCGTCACATGGCCAATCCTGGAAAACCACCAGTATTGTTCCGAAAATGACTGTTCGCGATGCCAACCTTTATTTACCGTCTTCTCGATTTCTGATGCATGATTGAGGTAGCTAGCAACGTAATGTGTGTCGGCAAACCTCTTTGCCTGATAAAGCCAAATGGATGCATCGTAGTGGTTTTTGTACAACGGTCCGGTTAGAAAAACTTCAACAGCGGCAACCAGTGCGAGTACTATAGAGATTTGGGCACATACTGAGATGCCTTTAGACTTGGCCATGGTCGAACTAGCAGCCCGTGGTAGAAGTCGAACTGTTACAAAACGACAGCATCGGTGCGGAGCGGTGACTGGGGATCGCAAATATTCTCAGATCGAGTCCTGGGCGGCGATGAACGGTCACTCGGTTGCGTATTAGCACCCACAGAGTAGAACAGAAAGCCCATACGGCGGCCAGACGGCCCTGCAGACCGCGCGGCGTGCTGATCGATCCAGTGCTGCCGACCGCGATCCGGTTCACTGATGTAGCTGCGCAGTCCCAGGCTCTGCACATCGAGCACCGTTTGCTTACTGTGATAGCCCTTGTCGCTGACCAGTTCGTCCCCCGTCTTTACCTTGTCGTCGATGATCGCAGCCACCGCTTCTAACTGCTCGATCGCTTCGGGCAGTGTGATCTGGATCGTGGTGGTGTCTCCCTGATCCGCTTCTTGCAACGTGACCGCCACGATCGCGCCGGTCTCCAGGTCCACGGCATGCTCAGCTTTGTGCGCTAAATGCGTGCGCCCGTCCTTCATCTTGGCGATCCGCGCCTCGGGGTCATACGGATGCTCCCAGTCCTTGTTCGACCCTTTCTTCTTACGTCCGTTAGTCCAATAAGGGCAAAGAAACATTTCCGATCAGTTGCATCCGCATGGGAAAACCGCGCCGTAAGAATGGTTTTTGCGATCTAATTGTACAGCCATTCCGGATACTTTTCCGGCACCGACTTTTGCTTCGACGCGACGGCAAGGATGTATTCACCGCGGTGATCGAGCATATCGCCGTGCCCGCGCAAGGTCCAAGGAAGAAAAGTCCAATAGGAAATCAGCTTGATCTTAAGCGGAATTGGCTCCAGAGAAAAAGTCTCAATGTCGACATCTCCGAATCCGGCCCATTGTAAAAGCCGACCGATCTCGCCCGGCATATATTCTCGATTGTGGCGATCGCCGTCCGTGCCGG
>CAZPNB010000296.1:0-4659 GCA_964587305.1 uncultured Spirochaetales bacterium
TCGGCCGTGGCGCTCCACAACGCCGACCTGCGCGACGCTCAGCGCAACTTCTTCTCGCACGTCACGGAGATGCTGGTTACCGCGCTCGACGGCCATCTGGGCTTTCACCACGGTCACGGCCAGCGGGTGGCACAGCTGGCGAACCGGCTCGGTCGCCACGTGGGGATCGGCGACGATGCGCTCTCGCGGCTGCACTTCGCCGCACTGCTGCACGACATCGGCATGCTGAAGCTCGACCGCGACCAGCAGATGTCGCGCGCGTCGTGCGAGCGCCACTGCATGCTCGGCCATCGGATGCTCTCGCGGATCCGATTGTGGAGGGACATCGCGCCGATCGTCTACCACCACCACGAGTGGTTCGACGGCTCGGGCTATCCCGACGGCAAGGCCGGCGCGGAGATCCCGCGCGAGTCGCGGATCATCGCGCTGTGCGACGCGGTCGACACCATGACCTCCAACACCAGCTACCGGACGCCGCGTTCGCTCGACGAAGCCCTGCTCGAGATCGAGCGCTGCGCGGGCAGCCAGTTCGACCCCGAGCTCGTCGCGGCGTTCGCTCTGCTCGCTCGCGATGGGATGATCGAGATCGGCCCTCCGCCGCCGGCTTAGCCTTCGGGTCCTGTCGAAAAGGTGTTGACATTCAGCCGGTTGAGAAGTAAACAAATGTTCGTTTATCTGTAGCCTCAGGGATCCTCACCGGCCGTGCCCCAATCCCCCGTCACCCGCGATCGCATCCTCGACACCGCCGAAGCGCTGTTCGCCGAGCGCGGCTTCGCCGGCACCGCCGTCCGCGACATCGCCGGCGCGGTCGGGCTGACGGCCGCGAGCCTCTACAACCACTTCGCGGGCAAGGAGGCACTGTATGGCGCGGTGCTCGAGCGGGGCATCCGCCCGCTGATCGACATGCTCGAGGAGCTCTCCACGCGCGAGCACGGGCGCGACGCGCTCGACGCGTTGCTCGGCCACGTGATGGACCACCTCGCGCGGCGGCCCAACGTCGCGCGCCTGCTCTACCACGAGGCGCTGACCGGCGCGGCGCATCTGGTGCCGCTCGCGCGCACGTGGATCGAGCCCGTGCTGATGCGCGCACTCGGGCTGATGAAGCGCGAGATCGGCTCGCCGTGGGCGGAAGAGGAGCACCGCCGCGTCGTCGCGATGTGGGTGCAGCTGATCGTCGGCTACTTCGCGGTGGCGCCGCTCCTCGCCGAGCTGCTCGGCGAGGATCCGCTCGCTCCCGAAACGATCGAACGCCAGACCGAATTCCTGCGCAAGCTCGCCCGCCTCGTATCGGAGAGCGCCACGCATCCACCGGCCCCGCACCCCATTGAGGAATGATCCATGAAGCTCTCCGAAGTGAACCTGAACGACCTCGACGCCTTCGAGCGCGGTTGTCCCCACGAGATGTTCGATCTGCTGCGCCGCGAGGCGCCGGTCTTCTGGCACCAGGATGCGCAGGGCCCCGGCTACTGGGCGATCACCAAGTACGAGGACGTGAAGCACGTCTCGCGCCACACGATGGCATTCTCCTCCGAGCGCAAGGGAATCCTGATGCGCGAGCCCGACCCCGCGGTGCTCGCCTTCACGCAGCAGATCATGCTCAGCATGGACCCGCCGCGACACCGCCAGTACCGAATGCTGGTCAACAAGGCGTTCACGCCGCGGATGGTCGACGGGCTGCGCCCGCGCATCAAGCAGATGGTCCGCGAGATCGTGAACACGGTGATCGGGCGCGGCGAGTGCGACTTCGTCGAGGATCTCGCCGCGCCGCTCCCGATGCTCGTGATCTGCGAGATGATGGGCGTTCCCGAGGAGGACCGGCAGCGGGTCTACGCCGTCGGCAACAAGATGGTCGGGTTCGACGACCCCGAGTATCACGGCGGCCAGACGCTCGACATGAAGCTCGACCAGGGCGAAGGCATGCAGTACGCGGCAGAGATGTTCATGTACGCCGCGAAGCTGCGCGAGAAGGCGCTCTCCCACCCGGGAAAGGACTTGGCGACCGGGCTCGTGAACGCCGAGCTCGACGGGCGCAAGCTCACGCCCGAGGAGTTCAACTTCTTCTTCCTGCTGCTCTTGATCGCCGGTAACGAGACGACGCGCACCGTGACGACCAACGGCATGATCAGCCTGCTCGACAACCCCGGAGAGCTGCGCGACCTGCAGCGCGACCTGGCACTCGTCGACTCGGCGGTGGAGGAGATCCTGCGCTACAGCCCCGCCGTGCACTCGTTCCGCCGCACCGCCACCGAGGACACCGAGATCGGCGGTCAGAAGATCCGCGAGGGCGACAAGATCATCCTCTGGTACCCGTCGGCGAACCGCGACGAGGAGGTCTTCGACGACCCGCACCGCTTCGACATCCGCCGCACGCCGAACGACCACATCGCGTTCGGCTACGGCGAGCACTACTGCCTGGGAGCCAATCTCGCGCGCATGGAGCTCCAGGAGATCTTCCGCGAGCTCGTGTCGCGGATCGACGGCATGGAGCGCGTGGCAGCCCCGCGCCGGCTGCGCTCGAACTTCATCAACGGCGTGAAAGAGATGCGGGTCCGGTTCGACCCGGGCCCGGTCGTGGGTTAGCCGCTAGGCACCGGTTCCGATGGGACACGCGACGCCGGTTCCGCCGAGGCCGCAGTACCCGTGCGGGTTCTTCGCGAGATACTGCTGGTGGTAGTCCTCGGCGTAGTAGAAGGCGGGCGTGTCGAGGATCTCTGTCGTGACGCTGCCGTAGCCGGCGGCGGCGAGGCGCGCGGCGTACGCGTCGCGCGACGCCAAGGCGGCCTTCCGCTGCTCCGCGCCGTGCACGTAGATCCCGGAGCGATACTGGGTGCCGACGTCGTTGCCCTGGCGCATGCCCTGGGTGGGGTCGTGGCTCTCCCAGAAGATCCGCAGCATCACGTCAAAGCTCGTAGCCTCGGGGTCGAACACGACGCGCACCACCTCGTTGTGGCCGGTGCGGCCCGAGCAGACCTCCTCGTAGGCCGGATTCGGCGTGAAGCCGGCCGCATAACCCGCCCCAGTAGTGAACACCCCAGGCGCACCCCAGAATACGCGCTCGGCGCCCCAGAAGCAGCCCATTCCGAACACGGCCAGCTCGAGGCCGTCGGGGAACGGAGGCGCGAGCGGTGTGCCCAGCACGAAGTGCTTCTCCGCCACCGCCATTGCGACCGGGCGTCCGGGCAGCGCGCGCTCGGGCGCGGGCATCTCGGCCTTGCGCGTCAGGAACCCCATCTCTTCGACCTCCGTCTTGCCAGTTTCCCAGGATAGGCCCCGGCTCTGTCGGACGCCGCGGAGCCTCGATCGGTTACCTTGACCCCCCAACTCGAGGACCCCCCATGCACACTGAACTCTGCGACCGGCTCGACATCGAGTTTCCGATCTTCGCGTTCACCCACTGTCGTGACGTCGTGGTCGCGGTGTCGCAGGCCGGCGGCTTCGGCGTGCTGGGAGCGGTCGGGTTCACACCCGAGCAGCTCGAGATCGAGCTGCGCTGGATCGATGAGCACATCGGCGACCACTCGTACGGCGTCGACATCGTGATCCCCGGCAAGTACGAGGGCATGGGCGAAACCGATCCGAAGAAGCTCGAGGACACGCTGAAGACGATGATCCCCGAACAGCACCGCGTGTTCGCGCGCAGGATCCTGTCCGATCACGGCGTACCGGATCTGCCCGCCGACGAAGAGCGCCGGCACGAGCTGCTCGGCTGGACGGAGGCCACCGCGACGCCGCAGGTCGAAGTAGCGCTGAAGCACCCGAAGGTGAAGCTGATCGCGAACGCGCTCGGCACGCCGCCGAAGGACGTGATCGATCACATCCACGAGTCGGGTCGTCTCGTGGCGGCGCTATGTGGCCGCGCGGAGCAAGCGCGCAGGCACAAGGCCGCGGGGGTAGACATCATCATCGCGCAGGGCACCGAGGGCGGAGGGCACACCGGCGAGATCGGCTCGATGGTGCTGTGGCCCGAGGTGATCGACGCGGTGGCCCCCACGCCGGTGCTCGCCGCCGGCGGGGTCGGCCGCGGCCGACAGATCGCCGCCGCGCTCGGGATGGGCGCGCAGGGCGTGTGGACCGGCTCGATCTGGCTCGCGGTCGAGGAGGCCGAGGCGTCCCCGGAGCAGCTGCAGTCCTACCTGGATGCAACCAGCAAGGACACCGTGCGCTCGCGCTCGTGGACCGGCAAGCCGTGCCGCATGCTCAAGAACGACTGGACCGACGCATGGGAGTCGACGGAATCGCCCGGCCCGCTCGGCATGCCACTGCAGGGCATGCTCGTCTCCGAGGCGATGTCGCGCGTGCACCGCTATCCGAAGCCGGCCCAGAAGGTCGCGTTCAACCCGGTCGGCCAGATCGTCGGCGCGATGAACGAGAAGCTCGCCGTGCGCGACCTGATCTACACGCTGGTGGAGGAGTACGTCGATTCGGTCGATCGGTTGCAGAAGCTATCGGCGCAGGTGTAGCGCCCGGATCAACCAGAGGCGGCGCGCGACGGCGGTCAGCCCGATCGAACTGGATTTGAATCCAGTTGGGGTTCCGTACTAGGCCGGTGCGATCACCGGCAGCCCGAGGAGCCGAGCGCTGGCCGCCATCCGCGCATCGTAGGTCACGACAGCTTCGAGCTCCGCCGCCACGCTCTGCGCGCTCGCGAGGTGGATTGCG
>CAZPNB010000297.1:0-3585 GCA_964587305.1 uncultured Spirochaetales bacterium
GCTCCCGCCCCTCGCTGTCGAACTGGAAGTGGATCCACTTGAGCAGGTGCGAGGCCAGCATGTTCTCGAAGCGCGGCCCCTCGTCGGGCACGACGCTCCAGTCGTAGTGGTAGTGCTTCTGCTCCTGCTTCACCGCGCGCAGGCGTGGGGCTCCGAACGGAGGCAGCCGGAAGATCGCGTACAGGCGCTCGAAGATGTCGAGCCAGCGCGTGACGGTCTGGTGATTCAACTCGAGATCCTCGCGCAGCCCGTTGCGCGAAAGAGGACTCCCCACGCGCTCGGGGAGCGCGAGCATCAGGCGCTCGAGCGCTCCGAGGTCGCGAACCGACTCGAGCGACGTCACCTCCTCGCGGATGAGCCGGCTGCGATACTCGGCAGACCAGCGGCGTGCGCGCGCGACTGAACCCCGGAGGAAGGGCTCAGGGAATCCTCCCAGCTGCAAGAGCCCCTCCAGATCTGCTTGCGACTGTGCTCCCAGCTCGGCCGCCGACAGAGGGTGCAGCCGGAGGTAGTGGTAGCGCCCCTGCAGCGAGTCCCCGCCAAACCGATACAGGTCGAGTCGCGCGCTTCCGGTGACCAGAATGCGGCGCTTCTTGTGGAACTCGTCGTAAACACCCTTCAGGAAGTTCCGCCACCTGCGGTACTTGTGCAGCTCGTCGAACACCCATGCGTCGGTGTCGGGGAGCGTTCGGCGCAGGATGCGCTCGCGGTGGGCCGGGATGTCCCAGTTGAGGTAGCCCTCGGCCGCCGGAAGAACCTCGCGCGCGAGCGTGGTCTTCCCGACCTGACGCGGGCCGCCGAGGAAGACCATCTTCTCGCGAAGATCGGCCTCGAGCTGAGCTTCGAGGTAGCGTTTCACGATGCTTGTTTATCACGATGGGACGTGAGAAACAAGCGAATTTTTCACGATACAGAGTGAGGAACCCTGGAGCCGGGGATCAGCCAGCGCGGCGCCCGCTACGGGAGGGATTTGACATGAGACTACTCCTGCCCATGCGGAACTTCGTGGCGCTCCCGTTCCGGGCGGAGCATCGCGGGTGCGAGCGGCCGCTCGGTATGACCGCCGTCATGAGGCGGCGCGGGCGGCCCGAGCGTCCGCCGCCCCGGAAGCGCTCCGTAGAGGATCAGCAACACGAACGCGCCGACGTAGAGCCCCCGGAGCACGCGGCGCTCGGCGGGACACTGCGCGATCCCGATCGCGAGGAGCAGCCAGCCGAAGCCGGGCACGGGCACCAGCGCGTAGGTCCCCGCGCAGAACACCAGGAGCAACGGGTCGCGCAGGGCGGCGAGCGCGCCGCGGCCCGGCCAGAGGAAGGCCACGGCGAGCGCGCTCTCGATGAGCGCGGTGAGGGCGGTCGCGCCGAGAACCACTCGAGCCGGGCGGGGAGCGCGACGCCAGCGGGCGCGGGCGCGGAGTCCGCGTGTTGCAGGATCTGCCCGCGCAGCGCTTCGATCTGCTCGAGCGAGATGCCGCCCACGAGCCCCGCGATCCACTCGAAGCGCGGGTCGGTGAGGAGCGTGACGCGGAAGAACGTGCCGTCCGCGAAGTCGCCGGAGAGCGCGAGCTTCCAGAGCGCCGCAAAGGCGAAGGCGAGCCCGATCAACAGGCGCGCGTTCTGCGCGAGGAACGCCGGCGGCGACGCGGAGCGCAGGGCCAGTCCCGCCGCGAGACACCAGTACGCGAGCAGGTAGGCGTGGTTGTCGCCGAAGGGCCAATCGACGGCGACGCGCGCGACGGCGAGCGTCGCGAACGCGAACCAGAGCCCGGCGAAGCGCTGCGCGCCCGGCACGAGCAGGCCCGCCACCGCGAGCGCGAGCACGAGCGGGCGGAGCGTCGCGTCGCCGACGGGTCGCAGCAAGAGGTCGAGCAGCGTCAGGCGGAGCGCGAGATCGACCGGGTCCACCGCGGCAAGACTCGAGATCGCTCCGCGTAGCGGGCGGTCAGCGCGCACCGGCCTCGAGCCAGGACCGGGTCACGGCGCTCGGAGTCCGTCGAGGAACTCCTGCTGAACGGCGGGCGCCGACAGGTTTCCCAGGTGACCTCCGTCGGGGAACACCGTCAGCCCGCGACGACGACCGTCGTCTTCGTCGCGAAGTGCGCGACTTCCTGACCGGTGTCGACGAGCTCGCCTTGGAGCCGCAGGCTCACGAAGCGCACCGGGAAGGCGAAGCTCACGGCCGCGAGCAGGGACGCCAGGGCGAATCCACGCGTCATGCGCTCTCCCATTCGGATGCCTCGATGCGGACGCCGCGCAGCAGCACGCCCGACGGAGCGAGGCCGGCGCCGAAACGGACGCCCCATACCTGGATCTCGATCGCTTCGAGTGCGCCCTCGCTGACGGAGGGCAGAGCCGCCAGACGCCGTGCGAGCGCGCGGAGCTGGCCGTCGCTCGGGAACGCCAGCGCGCGCCGGAAGTCGCGTTCCAGGCTCGGCGGCAGCGCGAGCTCCTGACGCACGCCGGGACTCAGCGCGTAGACGTGCAGGTGTCTGCTCGGCCAACCGTCCGTGGTCGAGAACATGCCGAAGCCGCCGCCGAGCCACGGAGAGAGCCCGCCGGTGTGCGCGAGGGCGATCTGCACGCAAGCGACGGCGACCAGAAGCGCCGGGGCGATGACCCGGAGCGGGTCCGGTCGAGTCACTACTTCGGCGCCGCGACGACCACGTAGGCGACATCTCCACCGTCGTACACGCGCTGGTACCAGTTACTGTCGCAGCGGTAGTAGGTGTCGTTCCCGACCGTCGTCTTCGTCATCGTGCACTTCTGGCTCTCGGCCTGATCCGGGGTGAGCGTGACCCCGATCGCGATCACCGTGGTGCCGTACGGATAGCCGTAGCCGTACGGGTAGCCGTAGTACCCGTAGTAGCCGTATCCGTGCTCCTCCCAGTGGTCGTCGGAGTAGTTCTGCCAGTCCTCGCGACGCTGGTTCTGGTGCTGCTGCCAGTCCTCGCGTGCGCCCTCGCGGTCGATGCCCGGCCTCTCGATCGGCTGTGAGGGCGGGTCCTGCGTGCCGGTCCCCGGGCGGCTCGGCTGCGTGGAGGGGCGTTGCCCGGACGGAGTCTGCGACGGCGTAGCCGGCCGGGTCCCGGTGCTCGGCATCCCGGTGCTCGGCCGGGCCCCCGTGCTCGGCCGTGTTCCGGTGCTCGGCATCCCGGTGCCCGGCCGCGTTCCGGAGAACGTGCCCGACGACGCCGGTCCCCGCCGCGACATGTCACTCGTGCGAGCGGAGCCGTACGAGCCGCGCGACGGGCTGCTCATGCTCCCGTGACTCATCGACCCTCGCGAAGCCGGGCCGCTTCGCGAGTAGCTCGCGCCGCCGCGTCCACCGCCGCCGCGGCCACCGCCACCGCGTCCACCGCCGCCGCGCGCCCACGCCTCCTCGGCGACGAACGCCAGCATGAGCGCGAGCGCCGGCCAGCACAGCGCGCGAATCACACGCGAGGTCACCGCGGTGTGCCTTCCGCCGGCGGCGTGACGCGCACGCGCTCGGCGCCCTCGGCGGGCTGGTGCGCGAACAGGGCATCGGGCAGGTCGGCCGCGAGATTCCAGCTCGAGAAGTTCGCCGCGAATTGCGGCTGCCCCAGCG
>CAZPNB010000298.1:0-5326 GCA_964587305.1 uncultured Spirochaetales bacterium
CGGGAGGGGGCAGGGCGCTCGATCGGCCTCAACATCAAGCTGCCCTACGAGCAGAAGCCGAACCCCTACGCCGAGACCGTGATCCACTTCGACTATTTCTTCGCGCGCAAGGTGATGTTCGTGAAGTACGCGTGCGGCTTCGTGGGCCTTCCCGGTGGCTTCGGGACGCTCGACGAGATCTTCGAGGCGCTCACGCTGAAACAGACCGGCAAGATCCACGAGTTTCCGGTCATCCTGCTGGGCAGCGAGTTCTGGCAGGGCATGATCGACTGGCTGAAAGACCAGCCGCTGCGGCAGCGGATGATCGCGCGCCGCGATCTGCGCCTGTTCCACGTCACCGACGACGTCGACGAGGTGGTGCAGATCATCGACCGCAATCAGCAGCAGCGCCGCCGGCGCCGCGGCCGCAACCCGCTGCGCGACACGCCGTGAGCTCCGACTCTCGAGTCGGCCTCCTGGACTAGAGAGCTCCCGTCGCGTAGCCGGCCACGCCGAAGAACGGCGTGAACGGGAAGAGCACCTGCTGGATCACGTAGCCGATCTGCACCAGGAGCGTCGGCGGCACGTAGACGATGTCGCCGCCATAGAGCTGCACGTTGGTCGACAGGTCGCCCCCGCGAATCGCATCCATGTCCACGAGGATCAGCTCGGGTGGACTCCCCGGTCGCACGACCTGCACGCTGTCGCCGTTCGCGAACAGCGTGGGGCCGCCGACGGTTCCGAGCGCTTCGCTGACCCGCATCTGGCGGGTCAGCGGGAACGTGGAGGGCCCGCGCACCTCGCCGAGCACGGTGATCAGCGCGCTCTCGGCGGACGCGAGCGCCACGGTGACGACGGAGCCGCGCTTGAAACGGGCGATCCGACTCTCGATGTCCGAGGCGATCTGCTGGGTGGTACGCCCGCCCGCGCGGATGTCGCCGACGAGCTGGATCGTGATCATGCCGTCCGGGCGCACGACGGCGTTCTCGACGACCGCCGGATCGGGCAGGATCGTGATCGCCAGCTTGTCGGGAGCTCCGACGTGATAGTCGAGATACTCGACCGGCGGCGCCGGCTTCAGCCCAGCCCCACACGCCACCCACACGAGCGATGCCGCGATCGCCGCGACGCGGCCGCACCGCCACCCGTACCTGGCAACCCCATCCCTCATCGGCCCCTCCCGATCGCCCGCTTCGCCAGAACGGGCCGCGACCGTAGGTACCGCAGATCGGCGGCAGACGGCTAGCCCCGGACGAACTGGAACTTCGTGTGCCCGACCTGGATCTCGTCGCCAGGCTGGAGGGCGTGGGAACGGATGCCCTTGCCGTTGACCTTGGTGCCGTTGGTGCTCTGGAGATCTTCGATCGTGTAGACGTCGGCCTCTGCGTCGAACATGATCACCGCGTGCTCGCGGGAGATGTTCTCGTCGAGCAGCGTCACGTCGGTCGTCGGGTTGCGGCCGATCAGGGTCTCCTCGCCGGCCAGCAGATATTCCATGCCGTCGAAGCCGCCGTTGCGGATCACGAGCTTGGCTCCAGTCATCCGGCCCCTCCGGGTCGAGCGAACGCCCCCGTCTTCGGCCCACCCCGAGACTGTCTTGAGCAGAGGCCTCAGAGCCGGCGGTGGCGCAGCGCGGGCAGGCTCGCGCGTACGCGCTCGAGCTCGGCGAGCGAGCAGTCGGCCACCGCCACGCCGGGGCGGTCGCCCAGCTGGGCGAGCACGATCCCCCACGGGTCGACGATCAGTGAGCGGCCATGGCTCGTGCGGTCGGGGCTGTGGATCCCGCACTGTGCCGGCGCCAGCACGAAGGCCTGATTTTCGATCGCGCGCGCCCGCAGCAGCACCTCCCAGTGGTCCTTGCCGGTCGCGCGCGCGAACGCGCTCGGCACCACCAACCAGTGCGCGCCGCGCGCGGCCTGGGCGCGATACAGCTCCGGGAAGCGGAGGTCGTAGCAGACCGACAGGCCGATGCCGCCGATCTCGGTGTCCGCCACCACCACGTCGTCGCCCGGCGCGATGCTCCGGGACTCGGTAAAGACGCCCCCGCTCGCGCCGAGGTCGACGTCGAACAGGTGGATCTTGCGGTACACCGCCTCGGTGGCGCCGCGCGGGCCGACCAGCACGCTGGTGTTGTAGACCCGCTCCGACCCCGGCACGGATTCCGCGATCGATCCGGCCAGGATCCGCACCGCCAGCTCGCGCGCCCAGCCGCGCACGCGGGCGAGGACCTCGCCGTCGACCGTCTGGGCGTGCGGAAAATGCTGCCCCTCGCGCCGCAGGTAGGCGAACATCTCGGGCAGCGCGATGAATCCGGCGCCGCGCCTGGCGGCCTCGCGGACGAGCCCCTCCGCCGTGGCGAGATTCTCCGCCAGGTCGTCGCTCGACGTGAGCTGGACCACCGCGGCGCGCACCGCGTCGGCGCGCGCGATCAGCGGAACTCGGTCGGATCGACGCCGGTGCGCCGGATCACGTCGTAGAAGTCCTTGCGGTCCTTCTTCGCGAGGCGGGCCGCGCGGCTGATGTTCCCCCCGCAGCGCTGCAACAGGCCGGTCACATAGCGCCGCTCGAACGCGCGCTTGGCGTCCTTGAAGGACGGGATCTCCTCCGGCGGAGTTGCGATCATCAACGCCTCGGCCGAGATCGCGCCGTTGCCCGAGAGGCGCAGCGCCTGGCCGATCCGCTCGGCCAGCTCCCGCACGTTGCCCGGCCAGGGCTCGGCGCACAGCGCGGTGCGCGCTTCACCGGTGAAGCCCACCGGCTCAACGCCCGCCTCCGCGGCCAACAGGCCCAGGAGGTGCGCCGCGAGCGGGAGGATGTCCTCCCTGCGCTCGGAGAGACTGGGGAGCTCGAGCGCGTGGTGGGGCAGATCGCGGAACGGCGACGGCAAGAGCGGCGCGCGCGACACCGCGATCACGCGCGCGCGCAGCGCCAGCGCGCTGGCGTCACCCTCGCGCTGGAAGCGACCCTCGGTGAGCGCCTTGGCGAACGCCTGGAGCAGGCCGCTCGGGAGCACGTCCGCGTGATCGACCAGCAGCGTGCCACCCGCCGCGCGCTGGAGGCCGCCCTCGTAGGTCTGGGGCAGGCTCGGGTAGGTCGACTCGGCGCAACCGAACAGCTCGCGCCCTAGCAGCGCCTCGGGGACGCCGACACAGGAGATTGCGACGAAGGGTCCGCTCGCGCGCGAGCTCCAGCCGTGGATCGCGCGCGCGATCTGCTCCTTGCCGGAGCCGGCCGGCCCCGAGATGCACACCGGCAGCTCCGACGCTGCGGCGCCGACCGCCTGTTCGATCACATCCTGGATCGCCCGGGAGGATCCCACGATCCGGTCGCTACGCCGTCGCCCGATCGTTCGACCCGCGGCGCGCAGCAATGCGTCGCGCGGCCCTCCGGATTCATGCATCGGCAACCCATCCCCGGTGAATGCGCACAAAGCTATTGAGAATACAGGGCGGATGTCAATGCAATTGCGCCTTCCGGTGCCCGGTGGCGTGCGATTCCCGGGATTGACGGCAGGGGGCTCGGCGTGATACCGCGGCAGGGGAGGGCCGCCTCGAGAGTCGGCCCGCCGGCGGAGCAGGGGGGCCATGAGCGCGAATCCGAAGCGGGCGGCGCCGGCGCCGATCCGACGCCTGCCCAGCGCGCTGATCGATCAGATCGCGGCCGGCGAGGTGGTCGAGCGGCCGGCCGCAGTCGTCAAGGAGCTGATCGAGAACGCCCTCGACGCCGGCGCGACGCGCCTGCGCGTCGAGCTGCGCGACGGCGGTCGCGAGTGGATCGCCGTCGGCGACGACGGCACCGGCATGTCGCCCGACGACGCCCGTCTCGCGCTCGAGCGGCACGCCACCAGCAAGCTGGCGCAGCTCGAAGATCTCGCGCGGATCGCGAGCTTCGGGTTTCGCGGCGAGGCGCTGCCCGCGATTGCGGCGGTGTCGAAGCTGCGCCTGCGCACGCGCGCCGCCAGCGCCGCGGTCGGCTTCGAGCTGCGCGTCGAGGCGGGCCTGCGCTGCGGAGAACGCGAGGTGGGCGCGCCGTTCGGAACCCGGATCGAGGTGACCGAGCTGTTTGGCAACGTCCCCGCGCGGCGCAAGTTCCTCAAGACCGGGAACACCGAGTGGGGACACGCCGCCGACTGGATCGCGCGGGCAGCGCTCGCGCTGCCCGCAGTGCACTTCGACGTGATGCGCGACGATCGGCCGGCCTGGTCGTGGCCGGTCGTGTCGAACCCGCTCGATCGCGTCGCCGCGGTGCTCGGCGAGCGCGAGGCCGAAGTCCTGGTGGCGGTGGACGTCGCGGAGGGCCGCGTCCGCACCCACGGCTGGGTGTCGCGGCCCGACCGGCACCGCAGCAACCTGTCGGGGGTCTATCTGTTCGTCAACGGGCGCCCGGTCCGCGACCGCGTGCTCCAGCACGCGCTGGTGGACTGCTACCGCGACGTGCTTCCGCGGGGTCGTTTCCCGAGCGCGGTGCTGTTCGTCGACCTGCCCCCCGAGGCGGTCGATGTGAACGTCCATCCCGCCAAGTGGGAGGTGCGTTTCGCCGACCCGCGCGCAGCGCACCGCTGGGTGCGCGACGCCGTCCGCAGCGGGCTCGAGAGCCGCCGCTGGCTCGACGGCGGAAGGTCCGCGGTGCTCCCGGTCCTGGAGCCCCAATCGTCACGGGAGCCGTCCACGCCGGCGGCGCCGTGGCCTGCGGGCGCCGCGGGCACCCCCACCGCGGCGACCGACTGGCTGTTCGCAGCGCCCGGCGACCCGGCCGTCGGCGTCAGCGCGGAGGCCGCGCGCGTGCGCTTCGGCGACCTGCGCCTGCTCGGACAGCTGCTCGCGACCTACCTGGTGGTCGAGGGCAAGCAGGACCTGCTGCTCGTGGACCAGCACGCGGCTCACGAGCGCGTGCTCTACGAGCAGCTGCGCGCGTCCTGGCTCGCGCGCGGCGTCGAGCGGCAGGGCCTGCTCGGCCCGCTCGCGGTCCGGCTCGAGGCGCGCGCGCTCGCGGTGCTGGCCGAGCGGCAGGGCGACGCCGCGCGGCTCGGCTTCGAGATCGAGCCGTTCGGCGAAGACACGCTCGCGGTTCGGGCGGTGCCAGCGCTGCTGGCGGGCCGGGATCCGGCCGGGCTCGTCCGCAGCCTGGCCGACGCGTGGCTCGCCGCGGAGGGCGCGGGATCGGTCGATGCTTCCGACGTGCGCTCGCTCGACGCGGCCGACCGCAGCTTCGCGACGCTGGCCTGCCACGCCGCGCGCCGGAAAGGCGACCTGCTGGATCCCCGCGAGCAGCGCGCGCTGCTCGACGCGCTCGACGCGATCCCGTGGGCGCCGACCTGTCCGCACGGCCGCCCGGTCGTCGTGCCGTT
>CAZPNB010000299.1:0-3850 GCA_964587305.1 uncultured Spirochaetales bacterium
GACGTGAGCGTCGAGATCAGGAAGAACACCGCGTCGTCGACACGCCCGCCGAAGTAGCCGGCGGACATCCCGAACAAGAGCGCCAGCGGGATCACGATCAAGCTGGTGAGCCCGCCGATCAGCAGTGCGATGCGCGCGCCCTTCAGCGTCAGGTGCAGCACATCGCGGCCGAGTATATCGGTGCCGAGCCAGTGCGCGCGTGGATGGCGCAGCAGGGCTCCGCCGTAGAACTCGACCGTGGCGAGCGGCGCCGAATAGCTGCGCTCCTGGAAGCCGGCCGGGAACGCGCGATCGACGAGCGACCGCGGCATGTAGGCTTCCACGCCTTCGACCCCGCCGGCGGGGTCGATCCAGGCCACCGCGTCGGCGAGACCGAGTGCTATGTAGGCAGCGATCGCCAGCAGTGCTGCCGGCCGGCGACGCGCCAGCTCGCGGAATGCCTGCGACCAGAAGCCGCTTCGGCGCACCGCGCGCACGGTGAAGACCGCACCGGTAACGAGCAGCGCGGTTACCGCGTTCGACACCACGTGCCCCTCCACGCCGCTACTCGAGCCGCACGCGCGGGTCTGCGAGCGTGTAGGAGAAGTCGGTGACGATCTGGAACAAGATGAACGACAGCGACCCGATGAACACCATCACGCGCAGCGTCGAGAAGTCGTTGCCCTGGATCGCCTCGACCGTCACCGCGCCGAGCCCGGGGATGCCGAAGAACGACTCGGTCAAGAGCGCCCCGGTGAACAAGAACGGGATCGCCGTCACCACGTGGGTCAGGATCGGGATCAGCGCGTTGCGCAGCACGTGGCGCACCATCACCTGCCCGTCGCCGCAACCCTTCGCGCGCGCGGTGCGCACGTAATCTCGGCTCGTCTCCTCGATGAACACGGTGCGGTAGAAGCGCACGTCGCCCGCTACGCCCGACACGACGCCGATCAGGATCGGCATCGCGACGAAGCGCGGCAGCACGCTCGGATCGGAGTCGAAGCCGGAGATCGGGAACCAGTTCAGGATCTTCCCGATCAGGAACTGCACGCCGATGATGTAGAGCAGGATCGAGACGCTCATCGCGAGCACCGCGAGCACCACGCCCATGCGGTCGATGTAGGTCCCGCGGAAGTAGGCGACGAACAGCGACAGGCCGACGCCGAGCGCCAGTCCGAGGAAGAACGTCGGCACCGTGAACGAGAGGCTCGGGCTAGCGCCGTCGCGCAGCCGGCGCGCGATCGGCACGCCGTCGGCGTCGCTGCGGCCGAAGTCGAAGGTCAGCATGCTGCGGTAGTGGTCGCGGAGCTGCTGCGGCCACGGGCGGTCGTAGCCGTGCTCCTCGACCCAGCGCTCGAGCACCGCTGGGGGCGCCTTCTCGCCGACCGCGCGCCGCGCCATGTCGATCGGTTCGGCGTACAGGAAGAACAGCACGAACAACAGCCCGAGCACGCCCTGCACCACCAGGAAGCCGTATCCGAGCCGGCGCAGCGCGTAGGCGACCACTACTGGCGCTCCCGCAGGAAGGTGACGACACCGGGCGCCGCAATCAGCACGAACGCCGCCGCGAGCGCCCACGCGGGCCACACGATCGGCGCGTTCCACGCGAGGCGCCGCGCGCGGCGCAGCTCCGGGTCGATGTCCATGTACTTGCTGGCCGGCAGGCTGATCCCGGCCGGCTTCACGTTGCCGAGCCAGCCGTGGTAGAGCGCGTAGGCCTCGCGGTGGAACAGCTCGATCCACGGCCGCTCGCGCTCGAGGATCTCGCGCATCTCTAGGATCAGCCGCATCCGCTCGGGGCCGCTCGGCATGTCCTTCATCGCCAGGAAGAGTGAATCGAAGCGGGGGTTCGCGAAATTTGCGGCGTTCGGCGCCCCCGGATTCGCCGAGCTCGCGTTCGGACCCCACAACAGAAACAGGAAGTTCTCGGGGTCGGGGTAGTCGGCGATCCAGCCGTACATGAAGATCTGATAGGCGCCATCGCGAACCTTGTCCTGGAAGGCGTTGTAGTTCGTGGCCGCGAGCTTCACGTCGACACCGATGCGGCGCCACGCGTCGACGAAGAACTGGTACTGAAGACGGCCGCGCGTCGACGGATCGCCGGTGTCGAACGAGAGGCGCAGCGGGCGTTGCGTCTCCGGGTCGATCCCGCCCGGATAGCCCGCCTCGCCAAGCAGCTGCTTCGCGCGCCCGAGGTCGGGCGTGCGGTAGGGGTTCTCGTACTCCGGGTCATAGCCGAAGATGCCCGGCGGGATCGGCGACTGGGCGGGCACGCCGCGGTCGTTGCTGAACACGCGGGAGAATTCGACGCTGTCCACGACCAGGCTCATCGCCTGGCGCAGCTTGCGCGCGCGCTCGCCGGCGCGCGCGCCGACGATCGGATCGTTCATGTTGAATCCGATGTAGAAGATGTCTGGATCGACGCTCTTCGCGAGCGACATCCCGCGTGCCTCCATCGCCGGCGAGAGCCGACCCTGGTGCACCGCGCGGTCGAAGCTCTCCTGGATGATGCCCGACGCGTCGTAGTAGCCCTGGAGGAACTTGTTGAAGCCCGGAATATCCTCCTTCTCCATCCGGAACTCGATCCGCTCGAGGAACGGCAGCGGGCGGCCTCGGTACTCGGGCCGCAAGAGCCCCGCGCCGGCGTCGCTCGGCTCGCCGTCCGACGGATAGATCGTGCCCGGCGCCCGCCACTCGGGGTGGCGCGCGCCGTACCAGTTCGGATTGCGTTCCAGCACCACGCGGCTGTGCTGCTCGTAGCGCGCCACCTGGAACGGGCCGGTCGCGATCGGGTGTTCCTTGAAGAACCGACGCCCATCCTCGCCGTCGTAGTAGGCGATCGCCTCCCAGGGCACCGGCGCGGTGAACGGCATCGCAAACCAATACAGGAGCTGCGGGTAGGGCTCGTGCAGCACCACGTCGAGCTCGTGTCGGCCGCGCACGACGAGGCCGTCCACGCCGCCGGCGTCGGCGTACTGGCGATCGATGCGCCGGTCTACGAAGCCCGGATCGGATTCGCGCAGCGCCACCAGCCGCTTCGCAAACTCCGCGAAGCCGTCGATCTTCGCAAACGTCGCGACCACCGGACTGACTACAGACGGGTCGGCGATCCGCATCAGCGCGAACGCGACGTCGGAGGCGAGAATCTCGCGATCGGCGAGACCGGCGGCGCCCGGCGCGAAGCACGCGTCCTGCTGGAAGCGCATCCCCGGGCGCAGGCGGAAGCGATACACGACGCGCCCGCCGCCCTGCGGTGTCATCTCGGGCACCTGCTCGGCGAGGCCGGGAATCAGCTCGTAGGGGCGCCGGAGATAGTGATACTCGAGCAGCGTCTCGTAGACGTTCGCGAGGATCGCGTGATCCGCCGCGTTGTAGCTGACCGCCGGGTCGAGCGTCTTCGGCGACCCGGTCAGCACCAGGTAGCGCACCTTGATCCCGTCGTCGGAATCCGGATAGGGGTTGTTGGTGCAGGACACGAGCCAGAGGACCGCGAGCATCCCCCGCATCCAACCGCCGCGTTTCATCCCCCCTCCGCAGCACTGGCGCGGCCCGGCTCACCGGACTCACCGGGCTCACCCGACTCCGGTCGCGGATCGGGCTCCGGTTCCAGGCCAGCTGGCGCGCGCAGCTGGAATATCCCCGGCGAGACGGTGGGGTTGAGTTCGATGCTGCGAAGCGTGAGCTCGGCGCGCGCGCGGCCCGACGCGCTGCGCAGCGCGACGTTGCGCGCGAACGGCGTTCCGCCGAGATCGACGTAGTCGTCGAAATCGGCCTCCCAGACCGGTCGACCTTCGGCGTCGGATTGCGCGAGACGACGCAGCTCGCCCCCCGCGCCGAACTCGACCTTTCGCCGCACGCGCCCCTCGACGTC
>CAZPNB010000300.1:0-2993 GCA_964587305.1 uncultured Spirochaetales bacterium
CCCGGGCAGTGCAGGATCGGCATCATGCCGGCGCAGATCACGCGGCCGGGTCCCGTCGGCGTCGTGTCGCGCTCGGGCACGCTCACCTACGAAGCGGTCGACCAGCTGTCGCGGCTCGGGATCGGGCAGTCGACCTGCGTCGGGATCGGCGGCGAACCGGTGATCGGCACCACGTTCACCGACGCGCTCGCGCTATTCGAGGCCGACCCGGAGACCCGCGCGGTGGTGATGATCGGCGAGATCGGCGGAAACGCCGAGGAGACGGCGGCGCGCTTCGTCAAGGAGCACCTGACCAAGCCGGTGGTGGCCTTCATCGCTGGCCAGAACGCGCCGCCCGGCAAGCGGATGGGACACGCCGGCGCGATCATCGCCGGCGGCAAGGGGCGCGCCAGCGACAAGATCGCCGCGCTCGAGGCCGCGGGTGTCGCGGTGTCGCGCTCGCCGGCCACGATCGGCGAGACGCTGGCGAAACACGCGCCCTCCCTCGCCGGCTAGTAGGCGCTGGAGTCGATGGAGCTGCTGCTGATCCGACACGCTCTGCCCGAGCGGGTCGAGACCGAAGACGGCAGCCCGGCCGATCCGCCGCTGTCCGCGGTCGGCCGCGCGCAGGCCGAACGGATGGCGCGCTGGGTGGCCGCCGAGTCGATCGGCGCGGTCTACGCGAGCCCGCTGCGCCGCGCGCGCGAGACTGCCGTGCCGCTCGCAAACGCGCTCGGCGTCGGCGTCAGCATCGATCCGGGGTTCGTCGAGATGGATCACCTGTCGGACGTCTACGTGCCGCTGGAACAGCTCAAGGCGGAGGACTACCCGCGCTGGCAGGCGCTGATCCAACAGGGCGGCCTCTACGCGGGCGTCGATCTGCCGGCCTTCCGGCGCAACGTCGTCGCGGCGCTCGAGCGCGCGATCGCCGCGAACCCCGGTGCACGCGTCGCGGTGGTGTGTCACGGCGGCGTGATCAACGCGTGGGCCGGCCACGTGCTCGGCATCGCCGACCCGTTCTTCCTCGACGTCGCCTACACCGGCGTGAGCCGCTTCCTGGCCGCGTCGACCGGCGAGCGCAGCGTCCGCAGTTTGAACGAGACCGCACATTTGCGCGACGGGTGAGAGGCCGAGCCGAAACGCCGCGCCAGCTAGGCGGCGCGTCCCCTTCGACGCTGCTGTTTGACCTCTGCGAGCCCGATTCGCAGCCCGAATGGCTTCAGCAAGCGCTCGAGCGTCTCTTGGGTCGAATTGTGCTTCGGGTGAATCGCCCGGAGCACGTTCGGACTCGGCATTCCTACGTTCTCCGCAAATTCCTTCACGCCCATTGCCCGGATCACCTTCCCGAGCGCCGTCTTCAGCGGGACCCCTTCCTCCACGGCAGCAGTCAGGAACTCGCGGGCAAACTTCGGGTCCTGAAGGTCCTCTGCCAGCCCCTCGTTCCAGTCCTTACTTCGCCTTGCCATGCTTCCCTCTACCTTCCTCGAGATAGTTCGCCCAGAATTCTTTCGCGCGTCTGATGTCCTTGCTCTGCGAGCCCTTGTCGCCGCCCAGTAGAAGCAGCACGAGCCCCCGCCCGCTCTTGCCGAAGTACAGGCGATACCCCGGACCGAACGCCAGACGAGCCTCCCAAACACCTTCGCCGAGTTGCTTGTGATCGCCCAGGTTCCCGGTTTCGAACCGTAGGATCCGAGCCTGCACTCTTGCTCTCACCGTCGCATCCAGACCGACCACCCAATCCCGGAAAGGGCTCCGCCCGCCGTCGTCAAGGAACTCGCGGACGACGAAGCTCATTCCCCGCTATTCATATCGTATACGATAACTTTGTCAAGCGGAGCCGTCCCTTTGCCGCGCCCGGCGGTCGCCATCCTGACGTTCCGCGCCCACGCTCCCGGCTGGCCAACTCCGACCTGAATCAGTCGCGGACCTGGCGTCGCTCGGCCCGCGCCGGGCCGTCGATCCTGATTGAGCGGCCACGAACACCTCGAGCGTGCCGTGGAAGCGCTCGCGGGCGCCGTTCAACTCGATCCCATGTCCTTCTGAAGGTCAGCACGCTCAACGATTTCTACAGCACCAACATCTTCGACACGCACTCCGTTGCAAAGCACATTCTTTCCCTCCGTGTGTCAGACCGCATCCAGTCTGGAGACGCGAGCCTTGTCAATGAGTTGGCACTCGTGTCGGTTGGCGGCAAGCAGCGGAACTTCTACTCGTTCGCGTCCAAGTACTGCAACCACCACAACGCCGAGGCCTTTCCCATCTACGATTCATACGTTGATAAGATGCTCATGCATTTTCATCGAATTGATCGCTATGCGGACTTCCACAGAGAGGAACTAAGGCAGTACGAACTGCTTCGTTGAAATCATTCGCGAATTCAGGAAGCATTACGCACTCGAACAGTTTTCCCTCCGTCAGATCGACGTCTACCTCTGGCTCGCAGGCAAAGATGCGTTCCTACGCTTCAAGACTGGGGCCTAACCAGGCCATGCAGCGGACCCGGGTGCACTGGCTCGGTCTGCGGTCCCGTCGCTCTTCGGGTCCACGCCTCGCATTCGTGGATGCCAGCAGCGGCCAAACCGTGGACTCGGCGGTCGTGAACGGTCGCAGCAAGTGGGCCACATTGGGCGGAGACCATCCACAAGATCTGTTGCCGGGGGCTCTCGAGCAGTACTTCGGGCAGGCTCTCTAACCGCGCACGCGCGGAGAGGGCTCCAGCGCAACAGTGCAGCGAACGCGCTAGGCGCTCACCGTCCAGGTGTCGCCGGAATTCAGCAGCGCCGCCAGGTCGCCCTTGCCGCGTTTGGCGATCGCGGTCTGCACCTGCTGGTCGAGCAGCGCATCGTACGAGGGCTTCTCGACCGCGCGGAACACGCCGATCGGCAGCGGGAAGTCGGGCCGCTGGAGGGTCGCCAACGCGAACGCGTAGGCGGGGCTCTCGTGGCGCTCGTGGTGGATCGCGATGCCCTTGTTGACGGGATCCTCGCCGGCGCCGAGGTGCACGATCGACGGGA
>CAZPNB010000301.1:0-3196 GCA_964587305.1 uncultured Spirochaetales bacterium
GACGGCGAGCGCGAGCGCCAGTGCGGCGAGCGCCGGGGTCCAGCGCACGCTCGGTCCGAGCGTGCGGATCCGCGGATGCGCGGTGGCAATCGACACCAACGGCACCAGAAAGCCGTGCTGGTAGTACTCCGCCGAAGCCCACTTTTCCGCCAGAGCTGCCAGCGCCGGCAAGAATGCGACGGCGACGCCGATCCAGAGCGCAATCTCGTCACTTCGGGTGCGGTGCATCTGCGGGTCTTTGCTCACCATCGACTCGCTGCGCGCAACTGCGGGATCTCGCAGGGTTGCGGTTCGCTTTGAAGATTCACCCGGATCCGGGTGCGGGGGAAGGAGTGGCCGAAGCCTCATCCGGCGCGCTATCCCTCTCGACCATGCGAATCCCGAACACCGATTCGAAGCCGATCGCGAGCCCCGAGCCCGCCCCGACCCACGATCGCTACGAGCCCCCGCGCTACGAGCTGATCTGCCTGGCCTGCGAGATCTCGGCGTACGCGCCCGACTCGGATCTGCCGCTCTTCTAAGAATCTTCCCACTTCGCTCGCCGCCGCGTCAGTTCTGCGCCGGCGCGGCCATCACGCGATCGACCAGCTCCCGGAACTTCGGATGCGAGAGCAGCCCGAGGGTGTCGCCGTCCTGGAGCATCGCGACCACCGCGGGGTCGTCGAGCAGATCCTGGAGCGCCGGGTCCTTGCGCAGCGCGCGCAGGCGCGGCCCGACCTGCTCGAACACCGGCGCGAGCGACTGGCGGAACACCTCGGCATCGAGGGCTGCCTCGTCGGGCACCAGGCCGAGATGCGCGAGCTTCTGGCGCAGCTCCGCATCGTGCTGGAGGCTCCGGAAGCTGGTCCGGTTGAACGCGACGGCGAGATTGCCGTTCTCCACGGCGCTCCAGAACTGCGCGTCCTCGCGCAGCCCGGTGAAGTTCGGATCGTCGATCACGTGTTGGAAATCGGCGGCCGCGACGCCGGGGTGCGCGGCGAAACGCGCGGCGAAACGCGTCGTCGGCTCCGACTCGTCGAAGGCGGTCTCGATCGCGCTCTGCACCACCCCGCCGGTCACGTCGGCGGCGGCCGAGTCGCCGATCTCGGGAATCACCGCGGCGTTGCCGGTGGCGCGCAGCGCGTCGGCCCACATCGCGAGATAGACCACCATCATCGCGAGCAACAGGCCGCGCGCCGCGCCGAAGCAGCCACCGAGGAACCGGTCGCGCGGGCTGCGCCCGGCGTTCTGGCGGTTCCCGAAACGCTGCACGAGACGCGAGACCAGCCCGAGCGCGATGTACGCCGCAAGGAAAGCGCCGGTGCTCGCGAGCGGGATCGCGAGGAACGCAACCAGACCGAGCCGCTCGCCGAGCGCGGAGCCGAACTCCGGGCCCAGGAAGACCGCGGCGGCGTACGAGAGCACGAGCGTCGCGATGCCGAGCCCGGTCGCGAGCGCACCGCGCCAGGTCCCGATCGCCACGCAGGCGGCGAGCACCGCGATTGCCACGACGTTCAGCCACACGCAGGCCCGATCGTCCGGCCGCGCGCCGCGCTGAAGAAAGATAGGGACATCCCCGTGGGGAAAGCAGCCCCGGGTCGATGGCCCGCAGCGGGCGGCTGCGGTACAGAGGGTCGACCGTTCCCCCGACAGAGGCGCCCATGCGCATGCGCCCGATCCGCAAAACGAAGCTCGTCGCGACGATCGGTCCGGCCTGCGACGGCCTGGACACGCTCAAGGCGATGATCGACGCGGGGATGAACGTCGCGCGGTTGAACTTCTCGCACGACACCCACGCCGAGCACCGCAAGCGGCTGGAGCGGGTGCGCCAGGCGGGCCGCGAGCTCGGCGCGAACGTGGCGATCATGCTCGACACGAAGGGCGTGAAGATCCGCACCGGCCGCCTGGAGGGTGGCGTCGCTCGCCTGACCACCGGCAATCCGTTCACGCTGTTCACAGACGGTCGGATCGGCGACGCGCGCGGGGCGTCCGTCTCGTACCGCGACCTCCCCGAGGAGGTGGTGCCCGGCTCGAAGATCCTGATCGACGACGGCGTGATCGAGCTCCAAGTGGAGAGCGTCGGAGGCGATTCGATCCAGTGTCGTATCACCCGCGGCGGCAACCTCGCCGACCGCAAGGGAGTCAACCTGCCTGGCACGTCGCTCGGCATGCCGGCGATGACGCCCGAGAACCGCGCCGACATCGCGTTCGCCGCGGAGAACGGCGTCGACTACATCGCCGCGTCCTTCGTCCGCAGCAGCGACGACGTGCGCGAGATCCGTCAGGTGCTGGAGGAACACGGCGCCCGGATCCCGGTGATCGCGAAGATCGAAGCCGCCGTCGGCGTGCAGAACCTCGACGAGATCGTCGCCGAGGCAGACGGCACGATGGTGGCGCGCGGCGATCTGGGCGTCGAGATCCCGCTGCAGGAGGTGCCGCTCACCCAGAAGAAGATCATCCGCACGACGGTGATGAACGGAAAGCCCGTGATCACCGCCACGCAGATGCTCGACTCGATGAGGAGCTCGCCGCTGCCGACGCGCGCCGAGGTGAGCGACGTGGCCAACGCGATTCTCGACGGCACATCGGCGGTGATGCTGTCGAACGAGACCGCCGTGGGCACGTATCCGGTGGAGGCCGTGCGCACGATGGCGTCGCTGGCCCTCGAGGCCGAGAAGGGGCTCCGCGAATACGGCCACCTCCAGCACATCCTGCCCGGTCGCACGCACGAGGTGACCGAGGCGGTGAGCCAGGCCGCGATCACGATGGCCAACCACCTCGAGGCGGCCGCGATCATCGCGTTGACCGAATCGGGCCGGACCGCGCGCTCGATCTCGAAGTATCGCCCGCGCTGCGCGATCCTCGGCGTGAGCCGCTGGCCCGCCGTCGTGCGCGCGTTCGCGATGAACTGGGGCGTCACCGGGGTGCTGCTCGAGAGTGATGGCTCGAGCGACACCGACGTGATCGACGTCGCGCTGCGCCGCGCGCGCGAGCTCGGGATCGCGGCGCCCGGAGACGTCTGCGTCGTCACGGCCGGGCGGAGCCAGCAGACGGGCAGCACCAACCTGATCCGGGTCGTCAGCGTCGAGTAGCGAGGCGCTTTGCCCATCGACTGGGCAGGTCTTACTCATGGATCTTTACAAACATTCGGGAGAAAACAGCGTGCCGTATCGGAGCTTCGGGTGGCTGACGGCCATCGTCGGAATCGCCGCCCTCA
>CAZPNB010000302.1:0-3357 GCA_964587305.1 uncultured Spirochaetales bacterium
AGCCCTGCTGGAGCACGATGCCGTGCGCCTGGAAGCCCCGGATCTGCTCGACCGGCACAGCGGCGCCGGCGCCGAACACGAAGCGCAGGCTCGCCGGCACGCGCGTCGCGCCGGAGTCGAGCACCGCGAGCAGCGCGCCGAGCTGCGTCGGCACCGCGCCCAGAAACGTGATGCCCTGCGATGCGACGCGCTGCCAGGTGCGCGCGGCGTCGAAGCGCGGCTCGAGGAAGACGGTGCCGCCGGCGTACAGCGTCGGCAACGCCAGGATCGCGAGCCCGAACGAGTGGAAGAGCGGCAGCGGCACCAACACCCGGTCGTCGCGGCGCAGGCCGAAGAAGAGCTGCGCGTTGAGGCAGTTGTAGAGCGTCTTCCGGTGCGGGAGCAGCGCGCCCTTCGGCACGCCGGTGGTGCCCGACGTGTACATCAGAATCATCGGGTGATCGGAGGTCACCGGCAGGATCGCCTCGCGCGGCGCGTGCGCGGCGAGCTCCGCTTCGAACGGCTCGGGGCAGGCGATCTGCACCGGCGGTGGGTCGAGCGAGGCGACGGCTTCGCTCGCGGTGGCCGCGAGGGATTGCTCGTGCACGAGCACCGCGGGCGTGCAGTCCGCGAGCAGCCCGCGCAGCTCGGGCGCGGTGAGGCGCGCGTTCAGCGGCACCGCGATCGCGCCCAGCCGCGCCGCGGCGAGCACCAGCTCGAGATAGGCGGTTCGGTTGCCGAGCAAGAGCGCCACGCGGTCGCCCGGGCCGATGCCGCGGGCCGCGAGCAGCGCCGCGCAGCGGCCGGTGCGTTCGTGGAGCGCGCGGTAATCGAGGCTACGCTCCACGTCGACGACGGCAGGGTGATCCGGACCGATCCGCGCCCGTTGCAGCGTCCACGCGCCGACGTTGTGCAGGGTCGAAGCGGAGCCGGCGGACGCCACGCCGCGGGTCATAGCAAACCGCGCGCGCGGCGCGGAGGGGGCTTCGTGAACCTGTTGGGACAGCCCGCGACCGTCGGGCGCCACTGCGGCTCGAATGTCTATGACGTGGAGAAGGGCGTGGTCGGCTTCTACGCCGACGCGCTCGACGATCACCACCCGCTCCACGGCCAGTACGCGCCGCCGCTGCTCTACCACTCCGAGTGCTACAAGTTTGTCGGCCAGTGGTACCTGAAGAACCTGTTCGGGAACCTGCACGGCCGCCAGGACTGGTTCCTGTTCGCGCCGATCCCGGTCGGCGCGCGCGTGCGAACGCGCTCGACGATCCTCGAGCGCTATCAGCGCCGCGGCCGCGACTGGGTCGTGAACGAGACCGACGTCATGCTCGACGCGACCGGCGAGCTGCTGGTGCGCGGGCACACCCACCAGAGCTTCCTGCCGCCGAAGACGGACTCCGCGGACGGCGGCTTCGTGGTGGACGCGAGCTCGGCGCACAAGAAAGCGCCGCCGCCGCCGTTCCCGACCGCGACCGGGCCCGACCTCGCGCCGCTCACCAAGACCGCCGACGAGCGCCGTTGCTGGATGTTCTCCGGCCCCGGCCGCAACTATCACACCGACCGCGAGCAGGCGATGAAGCTGGGCTTCCCGACGATCGTGGTGCAGGGGATGATGTCCACCTGCTTCGTGTCACAGCTCTTGCAGGATCACTTCGGCGAGGGCTGGCTGCGCGGCGGGCGGATGTCGGTGAAGCTCACGAACGTGCTGTGGGTCGACGAGACGGTGACCGTGCGCGGCCGGATCGCGGACGAGGCGCCGGAGGGGACGCGAACCCGCGTGCGCTGCGAGGTGTGGGTGGACAAGGCCGACGGCACGCGGATCCTGGCGGGCGACGCGAGCGCGCTGCGGGACTGATGCGGGATCCGGTGCGGCAGCTCTTGCGCGAGCTCGATCGCGCGGTCGTCCGGCTCGATCTTTCCGGCCACACGGTGGTGGCGGCTGTGTCGGGCGGGCTCGACTCCAGCGTGCTGGCCGACGCGCTGGCAGCGCTCGCCGGGAAGTGGAGCTTCTCGCTGGCGATCGCGCACGTGCACCACGGTCTGCGCGGCGCGGAGGCCGACGCGGATCAGGCCGCCGTCGCGGCGCTGGCCCACTCGCTCGGCGCGCCGTTTGCGGCAGAACGGATCGCCCCGGAGACGCTCCGCGAGGGCACGTCGAGCCGAGATCGACCGACGCTCCAGGAGGCAGCCCGGACGCTTCGCTACGCCGCGCTGGAGCGCCTCGCGAGCCACTGGGGGGCCGACCGGATCGCCACCGCGCACCATGCCGACGACCAGGCCGAGACGGTATTGCTGCGCCTGTTCCGGGGCAGCGGGCCGGATGGGCTCGGCGGCATTCCCGAGCGCTCCGCGGACGGCCGGATCGTGCGGCCGCTGCTGCGCCTGGCGCGCGCCGAGCTCGAGGCGTATGCGCGGGCGCGCACCCTCGCGTGGCGCGAGGATTCGTCCAACCGCTCGCTCGGATATACCCGCAACCGCCTGCGGCAGCATTGGCTGCCGTCGCTGGCCGGCGATTTCAATCCGCGATTGCTCAGGGCGATCGCCGATCTTGCCGAAGCGCAGCGAAGGGATTCCGAGTGGATCCGCGCGTGTGTCGAGCGGGAGGCGAGCGCGCGCCTTGCGACCGAGGGGTCATGGCTGCGGATCGACGCGAAAGACTGGGGCGAGCTGCCGGAGGCACTGGCGCGTCGCGTCGCGCGCGAGGCGCTCGTGCGCGCGGGGAGCGCGCGGCACGTGCAGCGGGTGCATCTCGAGCGGATCGCGCGCTTTCTGCGGCATCCGTCGCCGGGCCGGCACATCGAGCTGCCCGGTGGGCTCGTGCTGCACTGCGACCGGGGGGGCTTTCGCCTCGGCCCGCTGCCAAGGGGTTCAGCCGGCGGGGGCGGATTCGTCTGCTAAAGTGCGTTGAGCGCTCGGGTTTTTGGACGCGCCCCAACGATTCGAGTCGATCGTCGCGGGGACCCATGTGAACAATCAGTACCGGAACATGGCCCTGTGGGTCGTCATCCTCGTGATGATCATCCTGCTGGCGACCATGTTGAGGCAGGGCAAGCAGGCCACGCCGCCGCTCGCCTACAGCGCATTCCTCGAGCTGGTCGACCAGGGAGAGGTCGAGTCGGTCGTCATCGAAGAGAATCTGATCACCGGCAAGGAGAAGGGTGGCAAGGAGTTCACCACCTACGCGCCGGCGATCACCGAAGGGCTGGTCACGCAGCTCCGCGAGAAGGTCGCCACGCTCGACGCGCGGCCGAAGCCCGAGGCGGGCTTCTGGCGCCAGATGCTGATCATGTGGTTCCCGCTGCTGTTGATCATCGGGCTGTGGATCTTCTTCATCCGCCAGATGCAGGCCGGCGGGGGCAAGGCGATGAGCTTCGGCAAGTC
>CAZPNB010000303.1:0-10099 GCA_964587305.1 uncultured Spirochaetales bacterium
GCGAGCAGCGCGAGCGGCGGCAGCGTCAGGCCGACGGCGTACAGCGACACGCGGCCCTCGTCGTGCCGCTCGAGCAGTGACTTCGCGATCAGCGTGTAGATCGCCCACGAGAGGTGGCCGGCCGCGATCAGCGCGTCGCCCAGTGCGTCGCCGAGGTCCGGACGCAGGCCGTCCTGGAGCACGATCAGCGACGCGCCGAGCGTGCCGAGCGCCAGCGCGATCGCGCGCGCACGGGGGAGACCCTCGGAGAGCCACAGCGCGCTGCCCAGCACGATTCCGATCGGCTCGAGCGGCGTGAGCAGCGCGCTGGCCACGGCGGTCGAGCGCGCGATACCCGCGGCCAGCAGCACCTGCGGAAGCGCGAAGCCGGCCCAAGACAACACCAGCAACATGCCAAGGTCGCGGGCCGACCACGGCACGCTGCGCCGGGGCGCGGCGCCGCGCCCCGCGCGCGCGAGCGCGAACAACAGCGGTAGCCCGAGCGCCTGGCGTGCGAACACCAGCGTCCACGGCTCGAGCCCGCCGAGCGCGAGCTTGGTCCAGACGGGTGTGAGCCCCCCGAGCAACTGGGCAGACAGCGCGACGATCAGCACGCGCAGCGACATTGCGGCGCGACACTAGCTTGTCCATCGAGAGGAACGGTCGGCCGCCTATCGGCGCACGTCGAGGAGCGCTTTCAGGTCGGGCGGAATCTCCATCGTCGCGAAGAAGCCGACGTTCGCCCCTCCGGTGTTTCCGCCGGGGGCGACGCCCAGTGCCGAAGCGATGACGGCGGCGGGAAGGCGCAGCAGTTGCCCGACGATCTCGCGCGGGTCGCGCCGCGCGATGCCGATGCGGAGCATCGCAAGGTGGATCCGCACGTGCGATCGGACGAACTGCTGGCCCAGGATGTGGGCTCGCTCCAGGTGGCGGAAGGCTTCGTCGAGATCGCCAGTGCGGCGCGCGGATCGAGCCTCGCCGATCTCGGACTCGAAAGCTGCGCGCAGAGTCGGACTCATTCGAGGGTCTCCATCATCGATCGTCGTGCTTGGACAGCGCATCGATCGTGTTGCGCCGGATCTGGCGGCGCATGAAGCCGGGCGCGAGCGCCTGCACGACGTAGGCGGGCGCGATCCAGCGCGGGAACGTGATCTCGCGCTTCCCGTTCGCGAGCGCTTTGATCATCGCGTCGACCAGCGCCTCCGGCTCCACCATCCCGCTGCGCGCGCGTGGGGGCATGCGCGACAGCGCCTCGTCGTCGAAGAACGGCGTGCGGATCACGCCCGGGCACACGGTCAGCACGTGCACGCCCGCGTCCTCGACCTCGATCGAGAGCGCCGACGCGAGGCCGACCATCGCAAACTTCGACGCGGCGTAGGCGGCCTCCTCGGGCGGCGCGATCTTCCCGGCGACCGACGCGACGAACACGAGCCAGCCCCGTTTCTGCTCGACCATGCGCGGCAGCAACGCCTTCGTGAAGTAGAGCGCGCCGAGATAGTTCACGCGCATCATGCGCTCCATGTCCGCGAGCTCCGACGCGAGGAAGGTGCGGTGGCGCCCGTAGCCGGCGTTGTTCACGAGCAGGTCGATGCCGCCCCACTCCTGCTCCGCGCGCGCGGCGGTGTCGAAGACTTGCTCCGGAAGAGACACGTCGCACGGCAACACGACGGCACGCCCGCCGTCCGCGCGGATCTCGGCCGCGAGCGCCTCGAGCTCGTCCGCGCGCCGCGCGACCAGCGCGACACGGGCGCCTTGCCGCGCGAGCCTGCGCGCGAGCGCCCAGCCGATCCCGCTCGACGCGCCGGTCACCAGCGCACGAACCGACGCGTAGTCGCGCAGGCGCGTCATCGCCCGCTCTCGAGCAGCGCCAGGATCACCGTCTGGAGATGCTGTCGGGTCCGCGCACGGATGCGCGGGTCCGAGAGGTCCTTGCCGTAGAGCTTCCGGTAGTGGGCCGTCGACAGGATGTGGTGGTGGAGGATCCCTTCCACGGTGATCAGCAAGAGCCCCAGGTCGTGCTTCAGCGCGCCGAAGCGGCGCTCGCGGAGCGACTCCTCGATGAACTGCACCCAACTCTGCTCTTTCAGCGAGATGTCCTTCGCGAGCCCCTCGCCGAGTGTCGCGCGCACGGAAAGGGCCACCCAGCTCCGCTTCTCGAGGAAGAAGTCGAACAACTCCTCCACCACGCGCTCCACCGTCGTCGCGAGGTCCTTCTGCTCGGCGACGATCGCGCTGACCCGGGAGACGATCTCGGCGTCCCAGCGAGAGAGCACCGCCTGATAGAGCTTCGGCTTCGAGCCGAAGTGGTGTTGGATCGTGAACGGGCGCACGCCGCAGGCGCGCGACAGCTCGCGAACCGACACCCCCCGGTAACCGCGGCGCGCGAACAGCCGCTCGGCGCGGTCGAGGATCCGCGTTCGCGTGCGCTCGGATTCCTCTTGCGAACGCCGGCCCGCCGAGCGATGCTGAGCGCGATTCTTATTGGCCACCCGTACAGTAAATCACCGCGCTCGGCCTTCGTCAATCGAGTGATCGAGCGCAGACACTGGAGCCGGCGTGCGCGCGCTCGTGATCGGGAACGACATGCGGCGGCTGGCCGCCACGAAGCTGCTCGCGGCCCTCACGCCCCGCGCCTACGTCGGCTCGCTGTCGCCGATCCAGCTGCGCGAGATCCCGGCGCCGGCGCTGCCCGCTCCGGACTGGGCGGTAGCGCGCACCCGCCTGTGCGGCCTCTGCGGCAGCGACTACAAGCAGGTGTTCATGAACGGGTCGTTCGACAACCCGATGACCGGCATGATCTCGTGGCCGCAGGTGCTGGGGCACGAAGTGGTCGGCGTGATCGACGAGCTGGGTCCGGGGGTGAAGGTGCTCCGGATCGGCGAGCGCGTGGTGCTGAACCCATGGCTCTCGTGCGCACCGCGCGGCCTGCCGCTATGCGAGTGGTGCCGGCGCGGCGATCTCGCGCAGTGCCTGAACTTCGGCCGCGGCGCCGCCGCGCCCGGGATCCACAGCGGCAACAGCGCGACGGCCACCGGCGGGTTCGCGCCGCGCGTACCCGCGCACGAGTCGCAGTGGATCCCGATCCCCGACGATGTGAGCGACGACGCGGCGGTGCTCGCCGATCCGTTCTCGGTGTCGCTGCACGCGATCCTGCGCACGCCGCCGACGCCGGGCGGCACGGCGGTCGTGTACGGCGCGGGCACGCTCGGGCTGCTCGCGATCGCGATCCTGCGCGCGCTGCACCCAGACGTGCGCGTGCTGGCGGTCGCGCGCTTCGACCACCAGGCGCGGCTGGCGGAACAGTTCGGCGCGCAGCGCGTCGTGCGCCATCGGCCGGTGCTGGCGATCATCGAAGCGGTGGCCGAGCAGACCGGCGCGGAGCTCGTCCACCCGTGGCGCGGCCTCCCGATGCTGCTCGGCGGCGCCGACGTGGTCTACGACACCGTCTCCTCCGCCGAGACCTTCGAGGTCGACCTCCGCCTCGCTCGTAGCCGCGCGTCGATTGTCGCACTCGGAGTGGAGCCGCCGCGGCGCTTCGAGTGGACGCCGCTCTACATCAAGGAGATCTCGATCGTCGGCTCGAACGGCTTCGGAGTCGAGGAGTACGACGGCCGCCGCCAGCACGCGATGGAGTGGTACTTCGAGCTGCTGCGCACTGCTCAGATCGACGTCACGTCGATCATCACGCACCGCTTCTTGCTGGCGGCCTATCGCGACGCGTTCATGACTTGCTATGCGCAGGGCGACCACGGAGCGGTCAAGGTGCTGTTCGACCGGTTCGCCGACGATGACGAGGAGAGTCCGCGATGACCCCGCACTGGCTGATGGGTTTCGATCTCGGAGGGGGCGGCGTCCGCTGCGTGCTGTGGGACGCGGAGTCGGGCGCTCGCCACGAAACCGCGCTGCCGTGGAGCTCGCAGCCGGCGGAAGGGGCGGGCGGTCTCGGCTGGGATCTCCCGCTCGACAGCCTGTGGGCCCGCGTCGGCGAAGCCTCTCGTGCGGCGCTCGCCCGCGCCGCGGTCGGCGGCGATGCCGTCGCCGGGGTGTCGGTCACCGCGATGCGGTTCGCCACCGTGCTGCTCGACGCCGCCGGCGGCGCGTTGCTGGCGGTTCCCAACCGCGACGCGCGCGCGGTCGGCGAGAGCTACCGGCTCGCGGCCGAGCGCGGGGAGGCGCTGCTCGCGAGCACCGGGATGTGGCCGCTGCCGATTCACGCGTCCGCGCGCCTGCTGTGGCTGCGCGGCGCGCATCCCGATCGGCTCGAGCGCGCGCGCTCGCTGCTCTCGCTCTCCGATTGGCTGAACTTCCGGCTCTGCGGCCGCCAAATCACCGACTACTCTCAGGCGGGCTGCACCGGCCTGTTCGACCTGCGGCGGCGCGAGTGGAGCTGGCCGCTGATCGAGGCCCTTGGCCTCCCGCGCGAGATCTTCCCGGAAGTGAGACCGTCGGGAGAGCGGATCGGGGACCTCGACGCGCGCGCCGCTCGCGATCTGGGGCTCGCGCCCGGGACGCCGGTCGCGCTCGGTGCCGGCGACACGCGCTGCGGCCTGCTCGGAGCGGGCGCGGTCGCGGACGGCGACGTCGGGCTGATCGCGGGAACCACCGCGCCGCTCGAGCGGGTCCTCGGCGAGCCCGCGATCGACGGCGAAGGGCGGCTGCGCAGCGGGCACCACGCGGTGCCCGGCCGCTTCGTGCTGGAGGCGAACGTCGGCCCGATCGGCGAGAGCCTGGCCTGGCTCGCGCGGCTGTTGCATCCCGTCGCAGCTCGGCCAGAGCAGCGCTTCGCGGCCGAGGCGGCAACGGCAGCGATCGGATCAGCGGGGATGCTCGCCAGCCACGGCGTCTTGATCGCGAACGACCGCGCGCCGACCTTCCCGGTCGGATCCTTCTCGTTCTGTCACATGACCGGAGTAGAAGGGAACGCCGCGCGTGCGAGCCTCGCGCGCTCGGTGTTGGAAGGCTTCGCGTGCGGCGTGCGCGCCAACCTCGAAGAGCTCGCGCGCGTCAGCGGCCAGGCGACGCAGCGCGTGCATCTGGCCGGCGGCCTCTCGCGCAGCGCGCTATTCGCACGCATTTTGGCCGGCGTTACGGCGGCCGAGGTCGTGCGCGCCGATGTGCCCGATTCGACCGGCCTGGGCGCCGCGCTGTGCGCGGGGGTCGGCGCGGGCGTGTTCGCGGACCTATCGCGCGCCGCGCAGGCGGGTGTCCGCCGCGGGCAGAGCGTCCTGCCGCTCGCCGAGGAGGCCGACGCGTACGACGGTCTCTACCGGAGCTGGAGCGAGTGGCGCGCGGCGGGCGAGTCGACGTCGACACCCGTCGCAGCGCGGCGTGCGCTCCCGTTCGCGCTCGCGGCGGCGCAGCGCAGCGGGCGGCGCACCGCTCCGGTCCACCGGCCGTCTGTCCTCGTCACCGCTGCGTTCGATGACGCGTCGATCGAGCGGATGCGCGGGTTCGCGGAAGTCGAGTACGCGAGCTTCCGCGATCGCATGCAGCTCTTGACCGGCGCGAGTCTGGTGAAGGCGCTGGGCGACCGCGAGGTGCTGATCACCGAGGTGGACGTCGTCGACGCGGCGGCGCTGAAGCAGCTTCCGCAGCTGCGCGTCGTGGCGGCGTGTCGCGGCGACGCGGTCAATGTGGACGTCGCCGCCTGCACCGCGTTCGGGATTCCGGTGCTGTTCGCGCCGGGGCGCAACGCGGACGCCGTCGCGGACCTGGCGCTGGCGTTCATGCTGAGCCTCGCGCGGCGGCTACCGGCGGCCACCGCGTTCCTCCGGGATCCCTCCGTCACGGCGGGCAATCTCGCGGTGATGGGCCGGGCGTTCCGAGGTTTGCAGGGCTACGAGCTGTGGTCGAAGACCGTCGGTCTCGTCGGGCTCGGCGCGGTCGGCCGCGCGGTCGCGCGGCGACTGGCCGGCTTCGGCGTGCGCGTGCTGGTCGCGGACCCGTACGTCAGCGCCGACGAGGCGATCCTCGCCGGCGCCGAGTGGGTCGCGCTCGACACGCTGTTGCGCGAGAGCGACTTCGTGAGCCTGCACGCCGCCGTCACCGACGCGACGCGCGGTCTGCTCGGCACCGAGGCGTTCGCGGCGATGAAGCCGGGCGCGTTTCTGATCAACACCGCGCGCGCGGCGCTGGTCGATGAAACGGCGCTGCTGGGCGCACTCGATCGCGGGCAGCTCGCGGGCGCGGCGCTCGACACGTTCGCCGTCGAGCCGCCCGGCGCCGACCACCCGCTGGTGAAGCACGGCGGTGTGATCCACACGCCGCACGTCGGCGGCAACACGAACGAGGTCGCCACACACCAGGGCCGGATCATCGGCGACGCGCTCGAGCAGCTCCTGTGCGGCGAGTCGCCCCGCGCCATCCTGAACCCCGAGGTGCTCGCCAGCTTCGCTTGGACGGGACCGCGGCCGGTCCCGTCCACCGACGAGCTGGCCCGGCTCGCGAAACGCCCGGGCCCGGCGGTGAGCGACCTCCAGCGCGACGCGCGCGCGGAGGCGCAGCCCGAGAAGCTGGGCAAAACCTCGGCGCCGGCCGAGACCGTCGCGAGCATGACACGCCTGCTCGAAGCGTTCACCGCGGCGATGGCGGAGGACGAGGCCGTGCGCGCGTCCAGCCTCGACAAGGACGTGGCGCTCTACTTCGTGCTGCCGGATATTGGCCTCGACCTCCACATCGCGCTTCGCGAGGGCCACGTCGATGCCGGAATGGGGAAGCCCAACGGCGGGTCCGTGGTGCAGCTCCGCATGCGCGCGGAGATCCTGGACGGGATGCTGTTCGGAAAGATCAACGCGATGGAGCGCGCGATGTCGGGCGACATCGCGTTCACCGGTGACGCTTCGAAGGCGATGGCGATCCAGCAGCTCCAGGGCGACATGCGGCGGATCTACACCGCGGCGCGGGCAGAGGTGGGCGATCCGGGCGACCTCGTCGCGCTCGCGCAGCCGGGCGCTGCGGCTCCCGCGGCGACGTCGCGGCCGGTCGCCGCGAACGACATCCGCGCCGACCTCGTCGCGGTGACGAAGGAGCTTTACGACCTCCAGGTGATCACCGCAACCGGTGGCAACGTCTGCGTGCGCGTGCCAGAAAACCCGAACGAGGTCTGGATCACGCCGAGTCAGCTCTTCAAGGGCGATCTGCGCCCCGAGGTGCTGGTGCGCATCGACCTCGACGGAAAGTCGCTCGACCCAAACTCGCGCTCGCCGTCGAGCGAGTGGAGCATGCACACGATGATCCTCAAGAAGAAGCCGGAGGCGAAGGCGGTGATCCACGCGCACGCGCCGCACGCCACCACGCTCGCGAACGCCGGGTTCCCGTTCCTGCCGATCAGCACCGAGGCCGCGTTCTTCGGCGACATCCCGCGCGTGCCGTTCATCATGCCCGGCAGCGAGGAGCTCGCCGAGGCGGTCTCCGACGCGATGAAGGAGGGCTGGGCGGTGCTGATGGTGAACCACGGGCTCGTGGTCTGCGGGCGCAGCCTGCGCCGCGCGGCTGACATGGTCGAGATCGTCGAGCGTTCGGCCGAGCTGATCCTCGGCTGCTATGCCGTCGGCAGAGAGCCGCCGCTGCTACCCGAGAAGGCCGTCAAGATGCTGCGCAAGATGGGCGATCTGGTGGCGTGACGATGCGCTTCGGGATCTTCTTCGAGCTCTCGGTGCCGCGCCCGTTCACGCGCGTGAACGAATCCCTGGTGTACCAGAACGCGCTCGAGCAGGCGCGGCTGGCCGACGCGCTGGGCTTCGAGTGCGCGTGGGCCGTCGAGCACCACTTCCTGGAGGAGTACTCCCACTGCTCGGCGCCGGAGCTGTTCCTGACCGCGGTCGCGACACAGACGACCCGGATCCGGGTCGGCCACGGCGCCGTGGTCTGCGTCCCGCAGATCAACCACCCGATCCGCGTCGCCGAGCGCGCAGCCGTGCTCGATCTGCTCTCGGGCGGGCGGCTCGAGTTCGGAACCGCCCGCTCCTCGACCTGGACCGAGATCGGCGGCTTCCAGGCCGACCCCGACGACACGAAGAAAGACTGGGACGAGTTCGTCCGCGTGCTTCCCCGGATGTGGATGGAGGAGCGCTTCTCGCACCAGGGCCGCTGCTTCTCGATGCCCGAGCGCGCGATCCTTCCGAAGCCGCTTCAAGAGCCGCACCCGCCGATGTGGGTCACGGTGACGAGCCCGGGCACCGAGCTCGACGCCGCGGACCGCGGGCTCGGCTGCCTCGGCGTGGCCACGGCGAGCTTCGCCGAGCAGGAACGGCGCACGCGCGAATACCACCGCCGGATCCAGCAATGCTCGCCGGCGGGCGGCGCGGTCAACGACCGCGTCGCGATCCTCAACTTCCTGTACTGCCACGAGGACGGCGCGGTCGCCGAAGCGCGCGGCCTGCACTTCCTGGGCATGTTCGGGATGCTGAACGCGCATCTCCTGTTCACGCGCGAGGCCTACCCGACGAGCGCCTACCAGTCGCTGGCCAACCTCGCGCCGGAGGCGTCGCGGAAGGGCGGTCCGGGCGACCGCCCGGGGGTTCCCGAGGGCCTGTGTCTGGGAGATCCCGCCGCGATCCTGCGCGCGGTCCGGCGCTGGGAATCGATCGGAGTCGACCAGATCAACTTCCTGGTCAACTCGGTCGAGGTGCTGCCGCAGGATCAGGTGCTCGACAGCCTTCGCCTCTTCGCGAAAGAGGTGATGCCGGTGTTCGCGGCGTGCTGACGGGCACCGCGGATCCCGGCGCCCTCGCGCGAAGCGCGGCAACACTGGCCGGTTTCGGAACCGAACCGCTGAAGCTGCACGGCGTCGAGACGTTCCAGATCTTCTACGAGATCGAGCGCGACGGATCGGACGCGCTACTTCCGCCCGGCCTGCATCCTACCGTGCCGCCCGCGGTGACCTGGCTGGTGCAGCGCGTCGCGGAGAGCCCGTGGGGCGCGTTCTCGCTCGCCCAGTGCCGGATCGAGTGCCGCAGCGGACTCCGCCCGCGCGGCTTCCTGCGCGGTGGCGTCGTCGACCGCGCGGACGCCGGCGCGGCGCTCGCCGAGCGTTGGGGCTATGCGCTGCGTCCTGGAGAAATCCAACTCGACCGCGCCTACGACCGGATCCGAGCGTCGGTGCGCGTCGCGGGCGAGGACGTCCTGTGCGCGGCACTGCGCGACCCGATGCCGCTCCGCAACGCCGACGCCTACTACGTGGCGAACGTGAACCTCGCACACACGCCGCACGGGCTGCGCCTGGTGCAGGTCGATCCCGAGTTCGAGATCGAGCGCGCGGAGCGCGGCCGGCCGGTGGTCGAGCGCTTCGCTGCCGCGGCCTGGAACGCCGACGGCGTGCGCCCCAGCTACCCGGTGTCGGGCTCGTTTACGGTCGCAGCGGTCACGCTGCCGGCGCTTCGCTACGTCAGCCGGCCCGACGTGCTGGCGTTCCAGGGAACGGAACGTGTCGACGCGCAGCCCGCGTGAGCGCGGCGCCGACCGCGCTACCGCGATGGACGCGGCCGAGATCGACGCGTTCCTCGATCACCAGCGCACGCTCGTGCTCGTGAGCCTGAGACGCGACGGCTCGCCGGTCGCGCACCCGCTGTGGTTCGCCCGGGTCGGCGACGCGCTGTACGTGAACACCCGCCGGGAAAGCCTCAAGGTCCGCAACGTCTCGCGCGACTCCCGGTTCTGCGCGGTCGCTGAGGCCGGCGAGAGCTACTTCGAGCTGCGCGGCGTTCTTGCGCGAGTGAGCCGCATCGTCAAGCCGGATGGACTCTTCTACGTCGGCCTATACGGCGGTCGCGAGTTTGAAGGTGCGTGGGATGAGGACTACTACGAACCGAAGCGCTTCTTCTGTCACTACTTGGATGGGGACCTCTGCGCTCTAGTCGATGGTTCTCAGAAGACCCCCTTCTCCAGCTCCCCGTGGCTGAACGATCGGGCCGCCCAAGGCGCTGCAGCTGACGTCCAACAGCGCGTTTCAGTCGAGCACTGGTAGCCTTCTGCCATCTCGGACTCGAAAGCTGCGCGCAGAGCGGGGTTCATTGCGGCTCCACCTTCGGGAACGCGTTCCCGATCGCCATCAGCCACTGCACCAGCCGCACCGCGTGCAGGCTCACCACCGGCTTCCCGCTCGCGCACAGCGCGACCGACA
>CAZPNB010000304.1:0-3374 GCA_964587305.1 uncultured Spirochaetales bacterium
CGCGCCGCGGCTGCGCGAGACCGGCGGCGGAGGCGACCGCGAGGGCGGCGGCATCGGCGGGCGCGGCGCTGGCGAGAGCAAGAGCGAGCTCGATCGACGCAAGGTGCGCGACCGGATCGCGGAGCTGCGCGCCGAGCTGGCGTCGATCGAGCGCGAGGACGGCACGCGCCGCAAGCGGCGCGGGGGACAGAACACGGTGTCGCTGGTGGGCTACACGAACGCCGGCAAGTCGTCGTGGATGCGCGCGCTCACCGGCAGCGGAGTGCTGGTGGACGACAAGCTGTTCGCGACGCTCGGCACCACGGTGCGCGCTCTCTCGCCCGAGGGCGCCACGCGCGTGCTCGTCTCCGACACGGTCGGCTTCATCAAGCACCTGCCCCACGAGCTGGTGGCGAGCTTCCGCTCCACGCTCGACGAGGCGCGCGAGTGCGACCTGCTGGTGCACGTGGTCGACGCTTCGGACCCTGCCTTCGAGGCCCAGATCGCGGTGACCTGCGAGGTGCTGGCGTCGATCGGCGCCACCGAGAGCCCGCGCCGGATCGTGCTGAACAAGGCCGACCGCCTCGACGCCGCCGCGCGCGAGCGGATCGCGGCCGCTCATCCGGACGCGCTCTTGCTCTCGGCGAAGCGCCCCGACGACATCGCCGTGCTGCGCGCGGAGCTGCTCGCGTTCTTCGAGCGCGACATGGAGGAGGCCGAGCTGGTCGTGCCCTACGCGCTCCAGCGCTGGGTCGCCGAGGCCCACGCGCGCGGCCACGTGCTCGCCGAGACCCACGACGCCGAGGGCACGCGCCTGCGCGTCCGGGCCGCCCCCGACGTGCTGGCGCGGCTGCGCGACGCGCTGCGCACCGGTTGACGGCTCCACTCAAGCTTTCGCCCCTGATCGACCGATGCGGAGCCCGGAGAGCGCCAAACCCGGCGGGAGAGTGTGATGAAGTCGATCGTTCGAAGCGTGCTCGGTCTGGTGCTGATCCTCGGCTGGTGGACGTTCACCGGAAACAGCATCTCCACGAATCCGGCCCTGGAGAACATCCCGGCGAGCGTGTGGGGCGGCGGCGCCGGCACGCTCGTCATCGAAGCGGAGACCAGCAGCGCGGCCCGGGTCGTCGTCGACTTCAGCCGCGACGACCAGGACGACCGACTCAGCAGCTACGAGGACATCGCCGCGGGCACCCACCGCTGGACGATCGATGTGCCGAGCGACACCGGCGGATACGTCGAGCTCGGCGCCGTCGACCCCAAGCCCGGCGACCGGCTGAACTTCCGCATCCTCGTGAACGGTCGCACCGTGTTCGAGGACTCCGATCAGCTCGAGGCCGCGCTCGAGCCCGGCTACGCGTTCTTCGTCCAGGCGTACATCGACGACTACGCGAAGGGCCGACTCGAAGAAGACGACTGAGCGCAAGCGGCCGCAAGCCGAGCGAAGTCGAGAAGGTGCCCGCGCGGCGTATAATCGCGGGTGTTCGCCCGGAGGAGGGCCGCGTCATGCGAATCCAGTCGATCTTGGATACGAAGGGCAGCCGGGTCGAGGCGATCGACCTCGGGGTGCGGGTGGAGCAGGCGGCGCGCGAGCTCGCGGACCTCGGGATCGGCTCGCTGGTGGTTCGCGACGGGGCGGTCGTCGTGGGGATCCTCGACGAGCGGGACATCGTGCTCGGACTCGCCAAGCACGGACCGGCGGTCTTCGATCTGCCGGTCTCGGAGCTGATGCGCCGCGAGCCCGTCACCTGCACGTCCGACCAGACCGTGCGCGAGGTGATGGCGCTCTTGACGGCGCGGCGCGTGCGACACGTGCTGGTGATCGGCGCGCTCGGACCGTGCGGCATCGTCAGCATCGGCGACCTGCTGAAGCACCGCCTCGAGGAAGCCGAGCTCGAGGTGGGCGTGCTGCGCGACTACGCGCGCGCGCGTTAGTCGTAGGGCGGATTAGCGAAGCGTAATCCGCCTCTTCTGACGACCCGCGCTTTGGCGGATTACGGCCTTCGGCCTAATCCGCCCTACGCCTACGCCAGATAGAGCCCGACCACCGCGCGCAGGTCGGCGCGGTGATCTGCGCCGGGCTGAGCGGCGATCAGATAGCCGAACACGCCGGTCAGACACAGGAACGTCGCCTGGAGCGGAGCGAGGCCCGCGCGCAGCTCGCCGCGCTGCGCGCCGTCGCGGAAGCGGCGCTCCAGCAGTCGCACCAGCGGAAACGGCTGCTCCGCCAGCGGCAGGTACTCGGGCGAACGGGCGTAGATCATCACCATGTCGCGCGCGACGCCGGACCCCTCGATGCTGGCATAGACATCGACCATCGCGTCCGGCAGCGCGCCGAGCAGCTCGCGCAGTGTCTCGTAACCCGAGAGCCGCTCGACCACCTCGAGCTCCTTGTGCCATTGGAGCTCGAGCAGCACGTGCTCCTTGGTCGGGAAGTGGAAGTAGAAGCTCGGCCGCGACACGTCGGCCGCGCGCGCGATCTCGGCGACGCTCGCGCCGTCGAAGCCGACCTTCGCGAACTCCGCGAGCGCTGCGCTGAACAGGCGCGCGCGGGTGCGCTGGCGCTGGATCTCGCGCGCTCCCGGGCGCTCGAACGGCGACGCCGAAGCACTCACGGCTCGAGCACCACCGGCATGCGCACGAGACCGTTCATCAGGCTCGACGGCAACGGCTCGGGCTCGCCGGCCAGCGCGAAGCGCGGCCAGCGCGCGAACAGCTCCTCGAACATCACCTGGGCCTCGAGGCGCGCGAGCGACGCGCCCAGGCACAGGTGCTCGCCGAAGCCGAACGCCACCTGGCGGCGCGCGCTCGGACGCGCGACGTCGAAGCGATCGCTGTCGGCGCCGAACACCGCCTCGTCGCGGTTGGCCGAGCCGTAGAACAGCACGAGCGGGTCACCGGCGCGGATCTGCTTCCCGCGCAGCAGGGTGTCCTCGGTCGCGGTGCGCGCGAAGGTCCGGACCGGCGACACGAAGCGCAGCATCTCCTCGATCGCGTTCGGCAAGAGGCCCGGATCGGCCAGCAGCTTCTCGCGCTGGTCGGGGTTGCGCATCAGCGCGAGCGCGCCGCCGGACACGAGATTGCGCGTGGTCTCGTTGCCGGCGACGAGCAGCGTCAGGCCGAACATTCCCACCTCGGCATCCGTCAGCCGCTCGCCGTCGATCTGGGCCTCGACCAGGATCGAGACGAGGTCGTCCTGGGGTTCTCGGCGGCGCTGCTCGGCGACGCGCAACAGGTACTGGAGCAGCTCGGCCACCACCCCGGCGTTCTGCGGCGTCATGTCGCCTTCGCCGACCTCGATCATCGCGTCCGACCAGCGCCGGAAGTCAGCGAAATCGTCCGGCGAGACGCCGAGCATCTCGGCGATCACGTACATCGGCAGCGGGATCGCCACC
>CAZPNB010000305.1:0-3774 GCA_964587305.1 uncultured Spirochaetales bacterium
CTACGAGGTGGTGATCGGCCTCGAGGTGCACGCGCAGCTTCGCACCGCTTCGAAGTTGTTCAGCCCCGCCCCGGTGAGCTACGGCCTGCCGCCGAACCACGCCGTGCACCCGATCTGTCTCGCGTTGCCCGGCGTGCTGCCGGTGCTGAACCGGCGCGCCGTCGAGCTCGCGATCCGCGCCGGCCTCGCCACCCATGCCGAGGTGCGCCGCCATTCGGTGTTCGCGCGCAAGAACTACTTCTATCCCGACCTGCCGAAGGGCTATCAGATCTCGCAGTACGAGGATCCGGTGATCGCCGGCGGTTGGCTCGACGTGGCCGTCGAGAACGGGGGCGCACCGCGCACGCTGCGGGTGCGCCTGGTGCGCATCCATCTGGAAGAGGACGCCGGCAAATCGATCCACGACGCGGCGGTCGCGGGCGACGCCACCCACGTCGACCTGAACCGGGCCGGCGTGCCGCTGCTCGAGATCGTCTCCGAACCGGACCTGCGTTCGGCTGCCGACGCGGTCGCCTACCTGCGCACGCTCCGCTCGGTGCTGCGCTACATCGGCGTCTGCGACGCCGACATGGAGCGCGGCCATTTTCGCTGCGACGTGAACGTCTCGCTGCGCCGGCGCGGCAGCGGGCCGCTCGGCACCCGCACCGAGATCAAGAACCTGAACTCGTTCCGCTCGGTGGAGGCGGCGCTGGCGGCGGAGATCCGCCGTCAGGCCGAGATCCTCGACGCGGGCGGCCTCGTCGTGCAGGCCACGATGGCCTTCGACCCGGACAGCGGGCGCACGCGGGTGCTGCGGCGCAAGGAGAACGCCGACGACTATCGCTATTTCCCGGATCCGGCTCTGGTGCCGCCCGTGCTGTCGGAAGCCGAGATCGACGCGGTGCGCGCCGGTCTGCCCGAGCTGGCCGACGCGCGCTGTGATCGCTATCGGCGTTCGTTCGGGCTCTCGGGGTACGACGCGCGCGCGCTGACCGCGAGCCGAGCGCTGGCCGAGTTCTTCGAGGCCGCCGTGGCGGCATCCCCCGACCCGGCGCGCGCGAAGCCGCTCGCGAACTGGATCCTGCGCGACGTGCAGCGGGTGCTCAACGATCGAGAGCTCGAGATCGACAGCGCCCTGCTGACGCCCCGGGCACTGGCCGACCTCGTCGATCAGGTCGAGACCGGTCAGACTACCGCGCAGAGCGCGCGCGGGCTGGTGCCCGAGCTCGTGGAGAAGGGTGGCGATCCGCTCGTCTGGATCCGCGAGCGTGGCCTCGAGACGGTGGCGGACGACGACGTGATCGGGCGGGAGGTCGATGCGGTGGTCCGGGAGCACGCGGCCGACGTGCTGCGCGTGCGGGCGGGCGAGGCGAAGGTGCTGAACTTCCTGATCGGCCAGGTGATGCGACGGACCAGTGGCAAGGCGAGCCCGCAGGCGGTGCGCGAGCTGCTGGCGGCGCGGATCGCCGGCTCATGAGGTGGATCGCACGCGCCGCCGTCGCCGCGCTGGTGCTGGTCGCGCTGGCGATCGGCGTGCTGGTGACGGCGCTACCGCGTCTCGCAAAGAGCGGTGCGGCGCGCGCCCGGATCGACGCCGCGGCGCGCTCGCTGCTCGGCCGCGAGCTTCGCTATGCCGAGCTCGACTTCGGTCTGCTCCCGCCCTCGCTGCTCGTGATCGAGCCGTCACTCTCCGGTGAGTCCGCAGCGGCGCCGCCGCTGGCGCGCGCTGGCCGCGTCGCACTGCGCGCCCAGCTCCTGCCGCTCGTACGCGGGCGGCTCGAGGTGTCGTCGCTCGTCGTCGAGGGGCTCGCCGTGCACCTGGTGCGCACGGCAGACGGCTGGGTGCTGCCGCGGCCCGACTCCGACGAGCCCGCCGGCTCATCGCCTCCTGACACGGAGCCCGCGTCGCCCGAGGACGAAGCGGGCATCGCGCTCGGCATCCGCACCGTCTCGCTGCGCGACGCGTCGCTGGCGCTCGAAGATCGCTCCGCTTCCGCTCCGGTGACCTGGCGCGTCGAGGATCTCGACGTCACCGCGCGCGGTGGCGATCCGGGCGCTCCGATCGCGCTGGATGGCTCGATCGGGCGCGCGGGCGGAGGTGCGCTCGCGGTCGAGGGGCCGGTCGCGTTCGAGGCCGAGCTCGAGAGCGCCACCGGTGCTTCGGGTCCGTTCACGATCGACGCCAGCGCTGCCGGCGTCCGCTACGGCGCCGACTTCACCAAGCCCGCCGGCACGCGCGCGTTGCTGCGCGGAACGCTGACGACCGGCGCCGACGGCGCGCTCGGCGCCGACGACCTCGTGCTCGAGCTGCACAACCTGGTGTTGAACGGTGCGGTCCGCACCGGGGACGCCACGGCGCTGTCGATCTCGGCCGCACCGTTCGCGCTCGACGGCTGGCAACAGCTCGTACCGCCGCTCGCGATCGCGAACCTCTCGGGTCGTGTGGCGATTCCGAAGCTCGAGCTCTCGGGCGACCCCAGCGCCGCGCGCGGGCTCTTCGTGTTGGACGGGATCGAGGCGCACCCGAGCGGCCTCGCACCGATCGCGCTCAGCGGCGAGCTGGTGCTGGACGGCGCAACGCTGCGCACGCGCGATGCGGTTCTCCGCGCAGCCGAGCAGGCGTTCTCGATCGATGCGCGCGTGCACGAGCTGTTCACCACACAGCACTTCGAGGTCGCGTTCGAAGCCGAGGCGGCGGACAGCAATGCGCTGCTCGCCGGTTTCGCGCATCAGCCCGATCGACTGTACGGCCCGCTCGACGTGAAGGGAGTGCTGCGCGGGCAGCTCTCGGGCGAGCGGTCGATTCTCGACGCGGTCTCCGGCGATCTCGCGTTCGATATCGAGGGTGGCCGGATCGTCGGAGCGTCGCTGCTCGAGGTTGTGCTCGGTTCGTTGGGGGAGCAGGTGGCCGAAGCCGGCCGCAACCACAAGGACTGGGAGCGCTTCACCAGCGAGCAGTTCGAATCGCTCGGCGGGACGCTGCGGATCGCCGACGGACGCCTCGTCACCGCGCCGGTCACGCTGCGCTACCGCGACTACGGCGCCCAGCTCGAGGGTCCGATCGGGCTGGCCGACCTGGCCCTCGACCTGACCGGCACGTTGACCTTCGAGGAGACGCTCGACGCCGCGCTCGCGCGCTCGTTCGGGGCGCACGACGACTACGTTCCCGAGCGCAGGAGCGTGTCGCTAGCGGCGGTGCGCGGCACGCTGGGTGCGCCCGAGGTGCAACTCGCCGGCAGCTCGGTCTTGAACCTCGCGGCGGGCTATGCGAAGCAGATCGAGCGCGACGACCTGAAGCGCCGGGTCGAGAAGGAGTTCGGCACCGGCTCGGGCGAGATCGTCGATCAGGGTCTCGACGTGCTCGAGGGCCTGCTGGGCGGCGGCCGGAAGAAGTGAGCCAACGCGGCCCCGTGCGGGGGCCCGCCGCGTTGCCAATCCGGCGCGGCGCGTAGGGGTTCCCCGTCAAGTTCGGGCGCCGGCCGGGCGATCCAAGGGTTTCCCAGACGCAACGGGAGTCCCTGGATGTCGGCAAGCGTCCTGTACGTGGACGACGACCGGAATCTGTGTCAGATCGTGGCCAAGGCGCTCGCGGGCGAGGGGTACTCGGTCCGCACCTGCCATGATGGAGCCGAGGCGCTGGCGGTGCTCGAAGAGCACACGCCGGACCTGATGCTGCTCGACCTGATGCTCCCGCGCCGCGACGGCTTCTCGGTGCTCGCCGAGGTGCGCAAGGGCGAGGGCGTGCTGCGCGATCTGCCGGTGGTGGTGCTGACGGGCTGCTCGCCGACCCCCGCC
>CAZPNB010000306.1:0-7534 GCA_964587305.1 uncultured Spirochaetales bacterium
TCGACCGCGGCGTTCCGGCGGCCGGGCGGCGAGCAGCTCGCGCTGCTCTGAGCCGTCGGCTACGACATGGCTTCGCCGTTCCGCCTGATCCAGGCGCACCAGGAGACCCCCATGCGCAAGGCCCCGCCCGACCGACCCCCGCTCGAACTCGACGACTACAGCGGCGAGTTCGTGCCCGACCTCCACCTCTCCGACTTCTCGAAGGAGGCGCTGATGAAGCTCGTCGAGATCGGCGGCGCGATCTACGGCGACGTGAACCGGCAGTGGTACAAGGCCGCGATCCAGCGCTTTGGCCAGAAGGTGGCGGACGAGATGCACCACGAGGTGTGGTTCGCGGACGGAGGCGCGGGCGACCACGAGAACCACGTGATCTCGAAGCTGATGGGCTTCGCCGGCGAGGACAGCGAGACGACCGCGATGAAGGTGTGGCAGTGCCTGCCGGCGATGTCGTCGCGCATGACGCTGGTGTTCAACAGAACCGGAGACCACGAGTGGACGATGGAGACGCCGCAGTGCCACGTCCCGGAGACCGGCGAGCGGGAGGGGCCCGAGGTGATGGCCTACATGTGTGACAAGATCTGCGGGCACCTCGAGCTGTTCGGCTTCCGCCACGGCGCCGCGCGCTGGAACGACAAGATCCGGATCGACCCGCTGAAGCTGCCGCCGCGCGCGAGCGTGAACGAGCCGCACTGCAAGTGGACGATCAAGCTCACCGACGAGCGCGTCGACTACGCGGCGGACCCGGGCGACTACGTTCGCGAGCACGACCTGCAGCGCGACACCGACGCGGAGATCGTGAATCACGAAGCCGGTAAGTATCGCAGGAAGCGCTAGGCGTCGGGTACGGTCCCGTCGGGATGCTGGGGGAGCTCGTCGTGGATCTCGAACCACGGCGCCTTCTCCGACACCCAGAAGTGCGCGAGCGCGCGCCGGCCTGGATCTCCGTCGAGCGTGCCGAGCCGGATCCGGAACGTGTCCGGCTCGTCCACCCGCCGGCTGTAGACCGGCGAGCCACAGCGCGGACAGAACGCGCGCAGCTTGCCGGGAGACGATTCGTACTCGCGGACCGACTCGCGCCCGGAAATCCACTTCAGGTAGCGGGAACGGACGGGGGCGTTGGCGGCGAACGCCGATCCGTTCGCGCGCCGGCACGTCGCGCAATGGCAGTAGACGAGCGGCCCGAGCTTGCCGTGCAGCTCGAAGCGCACGTCGCCGCACAGGCAGCGTCCGGTGAGCGGCGTCTCGGTCATCGCGTCCACAGCCTAAGAGACCTCCCGGCGGCGCAACTCGCAGCGAATGCCGGCGGCGCGCAGCTCCACTTCGAGGTCGGCGAGATCGACGCGCGCTCCGCGGCGAACGACACCCGGAAGAGAAACGGCGACCCGTTCGAGCTCGAGGCGCTTGACGCGCAGCACGCGGCGGATCGCCCGCAGCACCGGACCGGTCGGCGCGTCTCGTACGACCAGCTCCCACGCCTGGAGCGCGCGCTCGCGCTGCGCCGCTTCGGAGCTCAATCGTCCTCGCTTCGCTCGAGATCGAAGCGCAGCCGCGTCCAGATCCGCTTCGGATAGCGCGCGGTCAATGTCGGCGGGCAGTACTGCCACTGCGTGTACGCGTACAGCGCGGCGCTGTCGAACACGCCCGGCGGACGGGCATCGACGATCACCGGGTCGACGACCTGCCCGCGCGGGCCGATCGACGCTTCGATCTCCACCCAGCCTTCGATGCGATCGCGCAGCGCGGGCTCGGGGTAGATCGGATCGACACGCGCGACCGGAGCCGGCCGCTTCCAGTCCACCTGCTCGGCGCAGCCGCTGAAGTCGTCCTCTGGCGGCGGTGCTCCTGCACAAGCCAGTGCGAGAGCTGCGAGTGCACACGCGACGCGGTAGGTGGGGCACGCCATGAAGGATCCGGCTGCGGCGGAACGTACCACGTCCGGTCGGGCCGGCGCGCGGGTGCGGCGAGCGCCACAATCGGGTGCCACGATGAATCAAGGAGAGCGCCGATGAAAGCCTGGCGATTGCACGAGTACGGCATGCCGCGCGACGTGCTGCGGCTCGAAGAGGTTCCGACACCGGACCCGGGAACGCGCGAGATCCGCGTCCGGGTGTCGGCGATCACCCTCAACTACAACGACCTCGACGGCATCCTCGGCCGCTACCGCACCGTGCGGCCACCCCTCCCGTACATCCCGGGCATGGAGGTGCTCGGCCGCGTCGATGCCGCCGGACCTGGCGCGGAAGACTGGCTCGGCAAGCGCGTGTGCGCGATTCCGAACGGCGCGTTCGGCGGCTATGCGGAGCAGGCCGTGTGCCCCGCCGCGTCAGCCTTCGAGATGCCCGAGGACATTCCCGATCCCGAGGCGGCGGCGATCTACTTCCCGTTTCATCTCTCGTGGCTCGCGCTGTTCGAGCGCGGCCGGCTCACGCGCGGCGAGAGCGTGCTGATCCACGCGGCGGCCGGCGGCATCGGCTCAGCCGCGGTGCAACTCGCGCGACACGCCGGAGCGCGCGTATTCGCGACCGCCGGTAGCGACGCGAAGCTCGCGCTGTGCCGCGAGCTCGGCGCCGATGTCGCGATCAACTACCGCAAGGACGCGTTCGACCACCTCGTCAACGAGGCGACCGGCGGGCGCGGCGTCGACGTCGTGTTCGACTCGGTCGGCGGCGACGTCACCGCCCAGTCGTTCCGCTGCATGGCGTTCAACGCGCGGCTGCTCGCGGTGGGCTTCGCCGCCGGCATCGAGGCCGAGGACGAATCGGCGCTGACGCCGCGGCCGCTCTTGTTCGGCAACTTCTCGCTGGTCGGCGTCTGCCACGCCTACGTCGACGATCCGCTCGCGTTCCGGCGCTCGACCGGCTTCAACTTCCCGTCGCACGAGGACGGCGAGCGCCTGCACCGCTCGGTGCTCGATCTGCTGCGGCGCAACGAGATCCGCCCGGTGATCGGCCAGCGCGCGGCATTCGCGGAGCTTCCGGCCGCGTTCGACGCGGTGGCGCGGCGCGAGACGGTCGGTCGCACGGTGATCGCGCTGGACGTGTAGACTGGCGCCTCGCACGCGCCCGGGAGGTCTCGAGTTGATCACCGTCTACCACCTGCGCAATTCGCGCTCCGAGCGGGCGCAGAGCCGCGGCCACCTCGCGGGTATGCAGCACCTGCTGCCCTACCTGGCGCGGATGACCGCGCGCGACGCATACCAGCGCGCGAAGCAGAAGGCAGCGTAGCCCGCGATCAGGCCGACTGTGCGCGCGATGCGTTCGCGAGCGCCCACCACCCGACGATCGGCGTCACCATCAGCGCGAGCAGTGCCGCCCACACCGCCTTGAACGTCACGAACGAGTGCACGGACAGCGGCTGCGCCTGCCCGAGGCTGAGCGCCCACACGATCGGCAGCGCGCCAAACACGACGCCCGCCGCGCCGAGCAAGAGGCCGCGCGAGAGCGATGAGCGCTCGAACCAGCCCGTGTGCGGAAGCTGCGCCGCCGGCAGCGGCGGAACCTTTCCGTCCCGCACGTGCCGCGCGACGATCGCGCTGACGATCAGGCAGGTGAGGAACGGCAGCAGGAACGCGGTTGCCAGGAGGTCCACGCCGACGCTCGACTCGCCCCACAGCGGCACACCCGCCGCCGAGCGGAACAGCGCCCATGCGATCACGCCGTTCAGGACCAGATTGAACACGGTCGGAACCGCGCCCTGCTCGATGATCAGGAAACGCTGATGTCGATCGGACAATGCCATGCGAATCTCCTTGCAAGTGAATGAATCTCGTTCGAAGCGGTCCGCTTCAGGGCTTGCGTTTGGCCGCCCCTGCCAGCAGACGGTCGGTGGCCACGATCGCGCGCGTGTGCTCGCCGTCGCCGATCGCGCCCGCCTCGTCGAACGCCTCGACCTTGAACCGGTACAGCTTCCCCTCCGGACCGAGATAGCTGGCCACTGCGCGCACCTTGCAGCCAACGGGGGTGGGGGCGCGATGCTGGATGCTCAGCGCGACACCGACGGACAGCTGCCCCGGCTCGAGCAGCGGCCGCATCAGCCGGGCGGCGGCGAGCTCCATCAGCGCGACCATCCGAGAGGTGGCGAAGACCTCCGGGAAAGAGTCCTCCGCCGAGAGTGAGATCGCCTGCGCGGTGTCGCTCCTCTGCACCGTGAGGCCCGCCTCCGCCGAATCTCCGAAGCGGATCATGATGTCGCGATTCCTCCCGGAGGCGAACGATCGCACAACACCCACTAGATCTCCCACAGCGTCTCGTAGTTGACGACCGGACGCTCGAACCGGACGCCCTCCCGCGTGAACTCCTCCGCGAGCGCGAGCATCGGTGCGAGCGACTGCATCTGCCGTGCATCCGCCAGGGTTTGCCAGACGCTCACGTTGACCATGCTGCTCGATTCCCGATCGATCGCGGCGAAGTAGTGAACGCACCCGTGCAGCTGTCGAATCGCCGGAATCAGCGAGTTCTGGGCCGCATCGAGCCGACTTCGCACGGCGTCATACTGCTCGGGTGCGAATGAGCCGCGGGAGATCCTGACGACCTGCGCGGAGGCGGTCGTGCTCTGAGCGCGAGCCCTCGAAGCACCGACGGCCGAGACGAGCATCGCGAGCAACCCTTGAACGACACGTCGGCGTCCGATCGAGAAACGGGCAGTGAACATACATGCCTCACGCCAAACGGCGCCTACTCCAACTCTTCGCTCGCACAACCGCACGAGATCGCCTGCCCACGACACGCGGGACAGCGCTCCATGTCGCAACCCGGCACGTGGAGCTCGCCCGAGATGGCTGCGCAGTCATGACACGGATCGGTACTGTCCGCCCAGCCCGCTCCTTCTCTTCCGTATCGGATCCGCGTCCGCGTCCGACCCGCGATGCAGACGGTCGTCTGGCGCTGGGCCTCTTCGAGCTGGGCCGGCCAGTCCGGCGTGACACCCCCGCCGCGGAAGATCGTGAGAACCTTGGAAGAATCGCGGTCGCGTTGCACGGCATCGCCTCGCCGGGACCGCGGGTGATCGACGGAGGATGCGCGGACTGCGCGATCGGCGCAACCGGTTTCCGATTCAGGCCCGCCGAGCGCCGTCCGCTGTTCGCACGCCTGCCGAATCAGCCAGCCCGCTTGCGCTTCTTGGGACGGGGGATCGCAGCGAGCGCACGGAGCGCAGAGTTGACTGACTCCGACGTGTCAAAGACCTCTGCGACATCGGGTTCGAGCACTACGACTTTGGCGATGCGCGGAAGCCTGCCCGCATACTTGCCCCGAACTGCCTTTGAAAAGTCGTACTCCGCCCGCATCTCATCGCTTGCGGGCTTGCGCCTAGTCTTCTTCATACTGTCTTCAACCGAGCGCGGTGACCAGCGAACCAGCGTCACGCGCCGAAGCGCCGCTTCACTTCTTCGTGGGAAATGAACTGACCCGCGTCCAGCTGGGCGAGCCCTTCTTCGATCTTGGCCAGGAATACGAGACGCTCGATCGCGTCCTCGCAGGTGGCGTCGGAGGGCAGGTCCCGCAACGCCTCGAGGATTCGTTCCTTGGTGGTGCTTTCCGACATGGCTCCGACCTTAGCACCACGAGCCTCCTCGCGCGGCTCCCAGGTCACGCTGCAATGGCCATGGCTCGTACGTGCTCGAGCACAGCCATCAACTCGTCCAGCTGCGCGGAGCTGAAGAGGCCGTCCGGCCCCTGCGGCGTCAGATCGGTGAATGGGGACTCGTAGAGGAGCGATGCTTCCATCACCCCGTGCTCGGTGAGGTGATTCACGATCAGGTTCACGAACTCGATCTGGTTCGCGCTGAGCGTCTTTCCCGACAGGAACCCCGCAAGTGCTTGCTTGGCGGCTTCTCGGTCCATCCCCACCAGGGAGCGCACGAATAAACCGAGCCCCTGCGATTCCGACCTGGCGCGATTGATGTCCTCGGTCCGCCCGATACCACTCGCCGCGAGCATGCGCTCCAGCTCCGCCAGGTCGGCGTCCGTCAGCGCCTTGTTCATCCGCAGCTTCTGGATCGACAGGTGATCCTGGTGCGACCACAGGAACGCCTGCGCTTTCGCACGGAACTTCTCGAAGCCCGCGCCGCCGCCGAGACCGGGTAGAGCCACGCCAGTCTCCGCGCCCATCTCGTCCTCGAAGTCGGTGTAGACGACCTTGCGCTTCTGCTTATCGATCAGCTTCACGAGATCGCGCAGGCGCCGGCGGAGCCGCTCGAGCATCGGGATCGTCACGTCCTGCCACCATTCGTCGGTCTGCACCTCTTGGATCAGGGCCATCTGCTCCCGCACCATTGGAATGGCGGATTTCTCCTCGAGCAGGCCGGCAATCGCCTTCACCCGATCCCGGAGGCGCTCGAAGCCCAGCTCCGAGCGAAGACGTGCCAGCTGCAGGCTGAGAACGACCAGATCGAACCGTTTCGCCTCTTCGGCCTCCGCCTCGAGCTCCGACGGCAGGCCCGCGACCTCGTGCGAGAGCTCCGACAATGCCTCAGCAGAGAGCACCGTCCAGGATTCGGGCCGAGCGTACTTCTCGACGATGCGCCGCCGTGGCCGGACCACGAAGTTGTCGAGGTTCATCGCCGCCACTTCCCTGTGCAGCAGCTCGGCGGTCGCGCGGCGGACTTCCGCGCCGGTCGTCGGCTCGCCGTAGGGAGCGGCCTCAGAGTCCCTTCCGACCTCATCACTGACGCCACCGCACAGCGGCCCATCCAGCTCGCCGATCAGCTCCAGCCGCGCCGTGAACAGTCGCTTGCCGAGCGACTCGCCCAGCGCACCGTCGGTCGCCTGCGGATTCTGGCTGAAGTACTCCAGGTTCTGGCAGTAGTCGAACAGGTAGAAGAACTGCTTGTGCTGCCCCGGCCCGAACAGGTCGGGGCACAGGCGCGTTCCCCGGCCGAGCATCTGCCAGAACTTGGTCTTCGACCGCACCAGCTTGAAGAACACGAGGTTGACCACCTCGGGGATGTCGATGCCTGTATCGAGCATGTCGACGGAAATCGCGATATGCGGCGCCTTCTCCTTGTTCGAGAAGTTGTCGATCAGGCTCTGGGCATACTCCGTCTTGAACGTGATGACGCGAGCGAACGTACCCCTGTGGTGCGGATAGTTCGCGTTGAAGCGATCGGCGATGAACTCGGCATGGTCCTGGTTCTTCGCGAAGATGATGGTCTTGCCGAGCCGGTCGCCGCCGGCGACCGTGATGCCGCGGGTCATCACGTGGGTCAGGACCTTGTCGACCGTGTCCTTGTTGAACAGCCACTTGTTGACGGACTCGGCCTCGACGCGGCTCGGCACGGTGCCGTCGTCGTCCCACTCCAGCGCGTCCCACTGATCCTTGTCGTCCTCCGACAGATCGTCGTACCGGATACCCTCGCGCTGAAACTTGAGCGGCACCGAGACGGCCCGCGGCGGGACGAGAAAGCCGTCTCCCACTGCCTCTTCGAGCGAGTAGGCATCGGTCGGCACGCCGTTCTCGAGATCGAACAGGCCGTAGGTGTTGCGGTCCACTTCGTCCTTGGGCGTGGCCGTGAGCCCGACAAGCAGCGAATCGAAGT
>CAZPNB010000307.1:0-2523 GCA_964587305.1 uncultured Spirochaetales bacterium
GTCGCGCAGGAATGCGATGCCCGCCTCGAATTCCCGGAAGATGACGGAGCCGTGCCTCTGCACCTCCGGCAGCGGCGACACCTTCACCACCGCGCTGGTCACAATCCCCAGACGCCCTTCGGAGCCGAGCAACCAGCGCGCGGGGTCGCCGCCGACCGACTCGCGCGGAGGCGCGGCGGCGCGGTGCAGCACGCCGCGGGCCGTCACCGCCGTCACTCCGAGCACGAGATCCTCGATCTTTCCGTAGCGGTTCTTCTTCATGCCGCTGGCGTGGGTCGCCACCCAACCGCCCAGCGTCGAGAACTCGTAGCTGTCGGGCTCGTGACCGATCGTGAAACCATGGCGCCCGAGCACCTCGGCGATCTCGCGCCCGTTGGCGCCCGCCTCGATGCGCGCGGTGCGGTTCTCCGGGTCGAGCCACAACACGCGGCTCATGCGCCGCATGTCGACCGACACGATGCTGCGCCGCTCCTCGCGCGGGCACTGCAACGCGAGCGAGACGTTGGTACCGCCGCCGTAGGGGATCAGACAGGCGCCGTGACGCGCAGCGAGCGCGACGATCGCGCACACCTCCGCTTCGCTCTCGGGCCGGACGACGCAATCGGGAACGCGCTCGACGCGCCCGTACTTGATCGCCCACATCTCTTCCTGGGTGTGGCCGTGACCGTGGCGGAGCCGGACGCGCGGCTCGGTCTCGATCTGGTCGGGGCGCAGCGTCGCGGCGAGCTCGGTCTCGAACGCGGCGTTCGCCACGCGGTCCGGAACGGGAGTGGGGTAACCCGACGCGTGGACGTCGCCCGGCGCCAGTGGCGCGTCGAGCGTCTCGCGCGCCCACGGCAGGAAATCCGGCAGGATCTGACCGGAGATCGGGTAGCGATCCCCGCTGAACGTCACCTCGCCGGCAGCGTTCACCGCGAAGCCGCTGTCGGCGAAGCCCCAGACGTCGAGATGCTCGGCGCCGCGCGGGTCGCGGAACGGCGGCTCCGGCTCGATCCGTTTCGGATCGCCGGACGCCGGGCCCGTCCTTCCCGCGTCGCTCGCCAACGCGGCGGAACTCAGGCCGCTTCGAACAGCGACGCCAGGCCCTGACCACCGCCCACGCACATCGTGACGATGCCGTAGCGCTTGCCCTGACGCCGGAGCTCGCGCAAGAGCTGCCCGGTCATCCGCGATCCGGTCATGCCGAAGGGATGACCGATCGAGATCGAGCCGCCGAGCGGGTTGAGCTTGTCGTTGTCGATGCCGAGCACGCGCTGGCAGTGGAGCACCTGCGACGCGAACGCCTCGTTCAGCTCGATGATGTCGATGTCATCGATCGAGAGCCCGTGGCGCGCGAGCAGCTTCGGCACCGCGAAGATCGGGCCGATCCCCATCTCTTCCGGCCCGCAGCCCGCGACCGCGGTACCGCGGTAGATGCCGAGCGGCTCGATGCCGAGCTGCGCGGCCCGCTCGGAGCTCATCAAGAGCGTCGCCGACGCGCCGTCCGACAGCTGCGAAGCATTGCCTGCCGTGACAGTGCCGCCCTCCTCCGGCTTCTTGAACACCGGCTGGAGCTTCGCGAGCCCCTCGAGCGTCGTGTCGGCGCGGTTGCACTCGTCGGACTCGACGGTGAAATCCTCTTCGTAGGGTTCCTGGCCCTTCGGGGTGACGCGGCGTCTGACCTTCAGCGGGACGATGTCTTCGGCGATCTTGCCCTCTTTCACGGCCTTCGCATAACGCTGCTGGCTCTGGAGCGCATAGCGGTCCTGGTCTTCGCGCGAGATCTTGTAGCGCTCGGCCACGATCTCGGCGGTGAGACCCATCGGGTAGTACAGGCCCGGGAAGCGGTTCTTCGCGGCGGCGTTCACCATCCGGTTCGTGTTCGCCGAGCCGTCCTGCATCATCGTGATCGTCTCTACGCCCGCCCCGATCGCGACCTCGGCTCCCTCGTGGAGGATCTCGTGGGCGGCCATCGCGATCGCCTGCGAGCCCGAGGAGCAGAAACGGGTCACGGTGGTGGCCGCGACGCTCTTCGGGAAGCCCGCCGCCATCGCGGCGATCCGCCCCATGTTCATGCCCTGACAGCCCTCGGGAATGCCGCAGCCGAGGTTCACGTCTTCGATCTCGGCCGCGTCGAGGTTCTTCTGGCGGGCGACCACCTCGCGCAGCACGTGAGCGGCGTAGTCGACGGGCTCGGTCATGTTGAACGAGCCGCGATGAGCCTTGGTGAGAGCGGTTCGAACGCTATCGACGATGACGGCTTCTCGGGCCATGGGGGGAACCTCCAGACAGGGAAAGGAGTTTTGATCCGGATCGAGGATGCGCCGGGCGGCGCGGAGTGACAGACTAAGTGGCGCACGCAGGCCCGACAAGCCCCCAGCCGAGGGGAGGATCTCCGATGGCAGAGACGATCGAGATCACCCCCGCGATGCAGGCCGTCGTCGGTGTCGATTCGCCGCCGTCGGCTTTCGAGGTCACCACGACCAGCGTGCGCGCGTTCGCGCGCGGCGTCGGCTACACGGACCCGGTGTACTTCGACGAGTC
>CAZPNB010000308.1:0-2712 GCA_964587305.1 uncultured Spirochaetales bacterium
TCGCGGTGGCGCCCACCGCCGCCACGCGCCCTTTCATGCGGCACAGGTCGGCCGCGAGCTGGAGCGGCGCCGAGCTGTCCGACGCGGCGGTGACGAGCACAAGATCTGCGCCGTGGCCGCCGGTTGCGGCCGCCGTCCAGCCGGTGTGGTCGTCGCCGGGGCGCGCGCCCCATTCGGCGCCTTGGTCCCGCGCCTGCTCGACGCGCGCCGGATCGACGTCGATGCCCAGCACGCGACAGCCGTTCGCGCGCAGGAGCTGCACGGCGATCTGTCCGATCAGGCCGAGTCCGATCACCACCGCTGTCTCGCCCAGCGTCGGCGCGGCGACGCGCAGCCCCTGGAGTGCGATCGCGCCGAGCGTGGCGAACGCGGCCTTGTCCAGCGAGACCGAGTCCGGCACCCGCGCTACGAGATTCTCCGGCACCGCCACCCACTCGGCGTGGTTGGCATAGCCGGCGCCAGCGCAGGCCACGCGGTCGCCCGGGGCGAAGCCGGCGACGCCGTCGCCCACCTGCTCCACGACACCGGCACTCGAATAACCGAGCGGCTGCGGCACGTCGAGGCGGTTCATCACCGCCCGGTAGGTCGGCAGCGGCCCCTCCTGCGCCACCTTGCGCAGCACCTGGCGCACCAGATCCGGTCGGCTGCGCGCCTTGCCGAGCAGGTTCTTGCGCGCGAAGTCGATCGCCATCTTCTCGGTGCCCGGCGACACCACGGAGAAGTGGTTTCGCACCAGCACGGAGCCCGGCGCCAGCGCCGGCGTCGGCACCTCGATCAGCTCGAGCTTGCCGCTGTTCGGGCTCTGCACGATCTGCTTCATCGCGGCGCTCGTTCCAGCACACCCCGCCAGCCCGGGTGCGGCTCGAAGGCCCGGTCGGCGGCGAGCTCCTCGAGCCGCCGCTCCGCGGGTCTCGCGTCGCCCGCCGACACCTCGAAGACGCGCACGTCGTCGGGGTGTCGCACGGCGGTGACGCGCAGCCTCGCGTCGGCCATCGGCTCGCGGACCTTGGGAATGTTGCGCTCGTCGAAGCCCATCAGGCGCAGCGCGGCGAGATCGAGCGCGATCGGATCGGTCCCCGCCAGCACCGCGCCGAGCGGGACGTCGCGCGGCGCCAGCGGGCCCTCGCCTTCACCGGCCACCACGCCGTCGAGCAGCGTCAGCACCGGGCGCACCGGAGCCTCCGCGTCGAGGTGGCTGCCGCGGGCGTCGCTGTAGTAGAGGCAGCGGTTCAGGTCGAGGCACATGCGCCAGGTGGTCTGGTTGCCGTGCCAGTTGCCGCTGCGGATGAACGCGTCGCCGCGCGCGGCGTTCTCTGCGCGCCGCACCCAGCGCACCAGCCGGGTTCCGATGCCGCGCTTGAGCAGCCCACGCGCCACCTCGGTGGCGGTGCTGCGCAGCCGGTCGATCGCGGCGCCGCCGGGAAACTCGTCTCCGCCCTGGTCGGGGGAGCCGACACAGTGGTGCGGCAGCAGGTTCTTGTCGCCGTTGATCCCGACCAGGTTCTTGAGCGCGAGCGTCACGCCGGTCTTCTTGTGGGTCTTCAGCTTCGGAAGGTTCACGACCAGATCGGCGGACAGCACCGTCTCGGAGAGCAGATACTCGTTGCGGCCGTCCACGTGGTGGTGCGACGTGGGTCCGGGGTCGTAGTCCGCGCCGCGGAAGCGGCGCGGATCGAGGCCCGAACCGGCAAACGCGCTGCGCTCCGCCAGGTCGACGAGGCGGTAGCCCGCCGGGTCGCCGGGCAGCGTGCGGCGCGCGACGATCACACCGTCGCGGTACGTCACCTCCTCGCGGCGCAGGTCGATCGTCTCGAGCTCGAGCCCGAGGCGATCGTAGAAGTCGACGAGCTCCGCGAGGCCCGTGATCTCGCGGATCCGCTCCCAATCACAGTCGTGCTGCGGCGCCTCGGCAATCGCGACCGATCCGCTGCTTCCCGCGGCGAGGAACGCGTAGTCGGCGATTGCGCGCACGACCCCGCCGTGCGTGATCACGCTGTCGACGCTGGCGCCGGGCAGCGGGTTCCAGTGGCGGATGAAGTTGGGCTTGAGCACGATCCGCGCGCCGCGCGGCGCGAGCGCGCCGAGCGGGTTCCATTCCGCCGTTCCGTAGCGCGCGGCGTCGAGGCCGAGCGCGTACAGCGCCGAGCGAACCGCCTCGTACACGTGGTTCTCGGTCCCGTTCGCGGCATCGGGCCCGAGCAGCGGCTCGAGCTCGGGGAAGGGTTTGCCCGGGCCAAACGGAGGCAGCAGCCCCTGGTAGGTCGGACGGGTCCGCGCGAGGCCGACGCGGATCACGAGAGCCGCCCGACGGCCGACTTTACCGCGCGCAGCTTACCGTTCGGCTCGCGTGCAATCGCGTCGACGTAGCGCACCTCGATCGCGATCTCCTCGCCGAGCCGCGTGCGGAACTCTTTGCGCAGCGCGCGCTCCGAGGCGTCATTGTACGCGGGCCGACGCACCACCAGCACCTCGAGCGCGGCAGCGGACTGCTGGAGTACCTGCGCCTCGGCCACGTCGAGCTGGTCCTTGAAGATGTGGTCGAGCCGGCCGACGAGCCGTCCATCCGGGGTCATCACGTAGTCCTCGATCCGCCCATCCACGTCGAGGAACACGTCGCCGGCGCGGCCGCATCGGCACGGGAACTTCGAGCGCGTGCCGACGTCGCCGATCCGGTAGCGCAACAGCGGCGTCGCGTCGTTCGCGAAGCCCGTC
>CAZPNB010000309.1:0-3145 GCA_964587305.1 uncultured Spirochaetales bacterium
GGTAGCCCTCGCTCGCCATCAAGCGCGCGACGATCGCGTCGAGCGCCTCGCGGGTGGCGGCGTAGTCGGCGACGATGATCTCTTCGCGCACGCCGAGCAGCGAGAGCAGGAGCGCTGAGACGACGCCGGTGCGGTCCTTGCCGGCTGCGCAGTGGAAGACCGCCGGATCGCCGGTCCGCGCGAGCGTGGTGACGACCCGGGCCAGCGGCTCGCGCGCGAAATCGACCATCCCGAAGTAGAGGTCGGCGAGACTCGACCCGAACGGCCCGCCCGAACTTCGCTCGGCTCCGCCTCGCTGCGCGAAACTTGCGGGCGCTTGCCGGTTCCCGTCGAATAGCGGCAGGTGGTGGAAGCGGATCGGCTCGTGCTCGAGCGGGCCGCGACCGTCCAGCGCGAGCTCGGCGCTCGAGCGCAGGTCGACGATGTCGCCGAGGCCGATCTCGTCGCGCAGCTTTGCGACGCCGCGCGGAGTGAGCGCGTGCAGACCATCGGCGCGGAACAGCAAGCGCCAGCGCAGCGTGCCGCCACCTTCGGTGGGATAGCCCCCGAGGTCGCGGAAGTTGTGACAGCCCTCGACGGCGACGCGGCGTTCCACGGGAGGCTCAGAGCGTCGCGAACGCGAGGCGCTCGATCGCCTCCGGCTGGAGCAGCGTGACGAGGCCGGCGTCGACCCGGATCAGGCCCTCCTCGCTCCACGCGCGCAGCTGCTTGTTGATGCTCTCGCGCGTGGTGCCGACCAGGTCGCCCCATTCCTCCTGGGAGAGCTTGAGATCGATCAACACCTTGCCGCCGTCGGCCGCGCGGCCGTAGCGGTCGGCGAACAGCATCATCTTCTTCGCGAGCCGCACCGGCAGATTCAGGAACTGGACGTCCTCGACGAACTCGCTGGCGCGCTTGAGGCGCTCCACCAGCACGGTGAGCATGCGCACCGCGACGTCGGGGCTGCGCTTGAGGAACGCGAGGAAGTCGCGGCGATCGAGCACGAGCAGCTCGCAGCGGTCGATCGCGCGCACGGTGGCGGTGCGCGGGCTCTCGGAGAGCAGCGCCACCTCGCCGAATACTTCGCCGGGGCCCATCACGTTGAACACGATCTCGTCGCCGTCGGGCGAGGTGGTGAGCGCCTTGAGCCGGCCGTCGATCACGACATAGAGCTGCGAGCCGACGTCCCCCTTGTGGAAGAGCTCGTGACGCGCAGCGACGCTCACCGGCCGCGACGCGGGCACCAGCGCGTCGAGCTCGCGGGCGGCGAAGCCATGGAACAGCGGCACCTTCGCGAGCAGCTCGCGCTTGCGTTCGGCGGACAGCGTGGGTGGCATCGGCGGCTCAGGATACACGCTCGGCGTGGATCACCGCTTCGCAGTACTCGATCATCCAGCGCCAGAGATCCCGCGGCTCGTCGAACGGGAAGCCGGCGAGACCGATACCGATGCGGACCGGCAAGCGATCGCCTCAGGCCAGCGCTGCGCGCAGCGCCGCGCCGGCCTCGGCGACGGCCTCACGCGCTTTAGCGAGCTGTCCGCCCATCCCAAAGAAGCCGTGGAACATGCCGTCGTAGCGCGACGTGCGGATGTCGACCCCCGCTTTGCGCAGCCGCTCGGCGTAGGCCTCGCCCTCGTCGCGCAGCGGATCGTATCCGGCGGTGATGCACAGCCCGGGCGGGAGATTCGCGAGGCTCTCAGCGCGCAGCGGCGACGCGTAGGGCTCGGCGCCCTGGCGCGGATCGACGAGGTACTTCTCCCAGAACCAGCGCATCATGCCCTGGGTGAGGAAATAGCCGTCGGCGTTGTCGAGATAGGACGGCGTGTCGAACGCGAAGTTCGTGACCGGATAGACGAGCAGCTGGAAGCGCAGCGCCGGACCGCCGCGGTCGCGCGCGATCAGCGCGGTGACCGCGGTAAGGTTGCCGCCGGCGCTGTCGCCGCCGATCGCGAGCCGCGCGACGTCGATGCCGAGCTCCGCGCCGTGCTTCGCGACCCACCGGGTTGCGGCATAGCAGTCTTCCGGCGCGGCGGGATAGGGGTGCTCGGGCGCAAGGCGATAGTCGACAGACACGACGACGCAGCCGGCCGCATTGGCGAGGCTGCGGCACTGCCCGTCGTGGGTGTCGAGGCTGCACAGCACGAAGCCGCCGCCGTGGAAGAAGACCAGGCCGGGGAACGGCCCCGACCCTTCGGGCGTGTACACGCGCACCCGGATCTCGCCGGCCGGGCCGGGGATCGTGCGGTTCTCCACGTTCGCGACGGCCTCGGGCGGGCCGACGTCGAACGGGCTCTGGTCCATCACCGCGCGGATCGGCGCGAGATCGAGCTTCGAGAAGTCGGGCATCGGCGGCATCGCGTCGAGCAGGGCTTTCGCCTGCGGATCGAGCGGCATCGGAACATCTCCTTCCGTGACGGGTGCCGGATCATACATACTGTGCGCGTGACCACGACGCGACCCACCGTGCGCGGCTTCGGCGGCGCCGTCGCCGCCGGGCATCATCTCGCCGCGCAGATCGGCGCGCAGCAGCTCGCGAGCGGCGGCAACGCGGCCGACGCGGCCTGCGCGATGGGGTTCGCGCTGTGGGTGCTCGAGCCAACCCAGAACGGCCCCGGTGGCGAGGTGCCGATCCTGGTCCGCGACGCGCGACGCGACCGCGTGTTCGCGATCTCCGGCCAAGGCCCCGCGCCGGCAGCCGCGACGATCGAGCGCGTGCGCGCGCTCGGATTCGATCTGCTGCCGCCCGACGGCCTGCTGTCGGCGGCGGTGCCGGCGGCGCTCGACGCGTGGTGCCGTCTGCTCGAAGAGTTCGGCACGCGGCGGCTCGCCGACGTGCTGGAGCCCGCGCGCGCGCTCGCCCTGCGCGGATTCCCGATGTACCCGTTCCTGCGCGTGCTGCTCGATCTGATCGCGCCGCGCTTCGCGACAGAGTGGCCGACCAGCGCCGCGATCTATCTGCCGGTGCGCGCGGTCGGCGAACGCCAGACGAACCCGCCGCTGGCGCGCTGGCTCGCGTCGCTGTGCGATATCGACCGCGCAGCGGGCGGATCGCGCGAGGCGGGGATCCGCGCCGCGCGCGACGCGTTCTACACCGGCCCCGGCGCCGAAGCAATCGACCGATTTCTGCGCGTCCCGGTGCGCGACGCGAGCCGCCGCGCGCACGCGG
>CAZPNB010000310.1:0-4317 GCA_964587305.1 uncultured Spirochaetales bacterium
GAGGCACCCGACCACTGGCCCGACGTCTGGGTCGCGATGGCGGCGATGGGCGCGGTCACCCGACGTCTACGCTTCCTGACCGGCGTGTATGTCGTGCCGATGCGCCATCCGCTGCATCTCGCGAAGGCGATCGGCACCGCCGCCGTGCTGACCGGCCACCGCGTCTCGCTCGGCCTGGGCCTCGGCTGGATGCGCGACGAGTTCGACTTGCTGGGGGAGGATTTCGATACCCGGGCTTCGCGCACCACCGAAATGCTGGAAGTGATGCGCAAGCTGTGGACCGGCGAGATGGTCGAGCACCACGGCCGCTTCTACGACTTCGACCGGCTGAACATGCGCCCTGCGGTGCACGAGCCGATTCCGCTGATCGTCGGCGGGATGACCGACGCCGCGATGCGCCGGATCGGAAAGCAGGGCGACGGCTGGCTGCCGCACGCGATCAGCACCGAGGAGGCGCGCGACGGGATCGCGAGGATCCGGCGCTACCGCGCGGAGTACGGGCGCGCTGACGCTCCGCTCGCCGCGGTGGTGCCGCTGAACGACGCCTTCGAACCGGACGGCTATCGCCGGGCCGAAGAGGTCGGCGTCACGCACGTGCTGACCGCGCCCTGGGTGCGCTACGGCGGCACGCATCGCTCACTCGCCGACAAGCGCGACGGCCTGCGCCGCTTCGCCGACGACGTGATCGCGAAGATGGGTTGACGGGGAATTCCGCGGGCGCTCCAGAGCCTTCCGGGATCGGCCGAAAGATCGGGAGTGCGATTCGAACGCCCGACGTTCGCGCTGTTCGTGTGCATTGCGCTGTGGCTCGCGCTCCCTGCCGGCGCCCAGGTGGTGCACGTGTACGAGGTGCGTCACCGGATTGCCGAGGAGCTGCTACCGCTGGCGGAGACGGCGATGGCGGGGGAAGGTCGGGTTGCGGCCGACCGCCGCACCAACGCGCTGGTGCTGTCGGGTTCCCGGAAGGCCGTAGCGACCGCGCTGGAGCTGCTCGGCGCACTCGACGTGCGCGCGCACACCATTTTCCTGCGCTATGAGGCGCGCCGCGCGAGCGACCTCGCGTCGGCGGGCGCGCGCGTCGCGTGGCGGGCCGGCGTGGGCGGGCTGCGCGTCGGAAACGTCCGCTGGCCCGGCGCAGGTCCTGCATCGGTCGCGGTCGAGGTGGACGCCGTCCGCGAGCGGCGGACGGCCACGCTCGCCGGGCAGCTCCGCATCCTCGACGGCCAGACCGGGCGGATCGCCACCGGCGCGTCGCTTCCGATCACGCACCGGCGGGTCGAGCGCGGACGGCACGGGCCGGTCGTCTCGGAGTCGATGCAGCTCGTGTCGGCCGAATCGGGCTTCGAGGCGAGCCCGCGGGTGCTGCGCGATGGGCGCATCGAGCTCACGCTGCGCCCGTTCGACGCGGCGGTGCGCCCGGACGGCGTGATCACCCACGCGAACGCCGATACGGTGCTGGCGCTCGAGCCGGGGGAGACGCTCGCGCTCGGGGGCCTCCTGCGCGAGGAGCGGACGCAGCACCGCAGCGCGAACTCCGGGGTCAGCGCGAGCGATGCGGCGGACGAGAGCCTGCTGCTCGTGACGGCCGAGATCGAGTAGACTCGCGCGCCGATTCGCTGTGAGCCTGGGAGTCGCCGATGCCTGCGTCCGAGTGTCTCGATGGTGTGTCAGTCGCGAAGAAGGCGAACGTGTATTTCGACGGGCGCTGCGTGAGCCACACCGTCCACTTCGCGGACGGCAGCCGCAAGTCAGTCGGCGTGATCCTCCCGTCCGTGCTGCGCTTCGAGACTGCGGCTCCGGAGGTGATGGAGCTGGTGGAGGGGCGCTGCCGCGTCGAGATCGCCGACAGCGGCGTGGTGAACGAATACCGCGGCGGGCAGCGCTTCGAGGTGCCGGGCGAGAGCCACTTCCGGATCGAGACGCTCGATACGCTGCACTACGTCTGCCACTTCGGATAGCGCGCCGGATGACCGCGCAGAGCCGGCGCTTCGAGCAGGTGATCAGCGGCGTGGCGCTGTCGCTTCTGCTCGTCGGATGCGCGGTCGTTCTGCGGCCATTCGTCTCGTCGCTGTTGTGGGCGGTGGTGCTGTGGCTCGCGACGGGGACGATCCATCAGCGCGTGCTCGGCTGGGTGCGGGAGCGGCGCACCGTCGCCGCGCTGCTGATGACGCTCGGCGTATCGCTGGTGTTGCTGTTCCCGTTCGTGGTCGTCGGGCTGAGCGTGGCCGACAGCGCGCGGGACCTGGCGGTGGCCACGCGCCGATGGCTCGATGTGGGTCTGCCCCAGCCGCCCGGCTGGCTCACCGTGTTGCCGCTGGTCGGGCCCTTCGCGAGCGAGCGCTGGGCCGAGCTGGCGGGTGACAGCCAGCGCCTGCTCGCGCAGGGCCAGCGCTTCATCGAGCCGGCGACGTCGTGGCTGCTGACCGGTGGCCTTGCGATCGGGCGCGGCATGGCCGAGCTGGCGATGAGTATCCTGATCGCTTTCTTCCTGTACCGCGACCGCGTGGCGTTCGGCGACCGCTTTCGCGCCGGAGCGAGCCGGATTGCCGGGGCCAGCGCCGAGCCGTTGATCAATCTGGCGGTCGGCACGCTGCACAGCGTCGTCTACGGCATCCTCGGCACCGCGGTCGTGCAGGGCGTGATCGCGGGGATCGGCTTCTTGATCGCCGGCGTGCCGGGCGCCGTGCTGCTCGGGCTGTTGACGTTCTTCCTGTCGATCGTGCCGATGGGCCCGCCGCTGGTCTGGGTCCCCGCGACCGTCTGGGTGTATCAGAACGGCGAGCCAGGCTGTGCGCTGTTCATGCTGCTCTGGGGCTTCGGTGTCAGCAGCGTCGACAACTTCCTCAAGCCGTGGTTGATCTCCCAGGGCAGCACGCTCCCGTTCATCCTGATCTTCTTCGGCGTGATCGGCGGCGTGTTCGCATTCGGCTTCATCGGCGTGTTCCTCGGCCCGACGCTGCTCGCTGTCGGCTACCGCCTGGTGCTCGACTGGGCGGTGGTGGTGCGCGGAGCCGTGCCGCAGGAGCCGACGGAGGCGGACTAACGGGCGCGATCGCGACGAGAGGCAATCTCAGCGTCAGCGCCGCATCTGCGGCGGGCCCCAGCCGGGCGGGGCGGTCACCACCAGCACCGTCGGCGTCGCTTCTTCGAGCAGATACTCGACCCCATGGCCGAGGAACGGGCGTCCGGTGAACTGGCGCAGGTTCGCTGCAAGAACGAGCAGGTCGACGTGGTTCTCTCGCGCGAGCTTCAAGAGCTCCTCGGACGCGGAGACGCCGGTTCGGATCGTGGGCTCTGCGCGCACCCCCATCTCGGCGGCGAGCGCCATCGCCTCTTCGACCACGCGCTCGGCCGCCTCTGCGCGGTGCGCGCCGTCGCTGCCGCGGCCGAACGACAGAGCCTGCGCGACGGAGGGCGTCGTCACGACGTGTCCGAGCAGCACGCGCGCGTCGAGGCGCTTGGCGATGCTGAAGGCGACCTCCTGCGCCGCACGCCCGGGCAGCGTACCGACGGCGGGCACCAGCACGCGGCGCACGCGCGGGATGCCGTCGGCGGCGAGCGCGGTGCCGCGCCGCACCATGATCACCGGTAGCGGACTCGACGCCAAGAGCTCGTCGACCACCGGTGAGATCAGCGTGCCGGCGATCCGCTCGTCAGTGGCGCCGACCGCGATCGCGCCGTAGCCGAGGCGCGCCTGATCGAGGATCGCGCGCAGCGGCTCCTTCGCCGCCTCGTGCCGGTGAGTCATCGGACGGTCTTTCAGCACCGCCTTCACGCGGGCCAGGTCTTCGTCCGGCACGTCGCGTCCGGCGGAGAGGATGGTGACCTCGGCGCCCTCGGGCCAGGCGAGATCCACCAGCCGCGCGGCCAGTACCGAGTTCGGGCCGCCGTGGCTCGGGAGCAGCACGCGCGACGCGCGCACCAGCAGATTCCCGCCGAGCTGGCGTTCGCGCGCGAGGCGCGCCTGCTCCTCGTCGGAGCCGCCCCAGTCGCGCAGCACCCAGCGCAGCAGTGGTGGCGCCATCATCGACGTGAGGATCGCCAGCAGGACCACCACCGCGTAGGAGGCCGAGTTCAGCACGCCGAGCGACAGTCCGACGGTCGCGATCACGATCTCGACCGCGCCCCGCGCGTTGAGCCCGATGCCGAGCGCGAGCCCTTCGCGCACCGGCAGCGCGGCGAGCCGCGAGCCGAGGTAGGCGCCGCCGGCCTTCGAGATGCTCGCCACCGCCACCACGACGATCCCCCACCCCAACACCTCCGGGTCGCGCAACAGGCCCAGGTCGACGCGCAGGCCGGCCGTGGCGAAGAAGAGCG
>CAZPNB010000311.1:0-7767 GCA_964587305.1 uncultured Spirochaetales bacterium
TGCGACCGTCGTCGCGCGGATCGCGCGCCGCGGCGAAGTGGATGCGCTGGTCGCCGACTGGGCGCGCGAGCGGAGCGTCGCCGATGCGGTCGCGACGCTCTGCGCCGCGAGCATTCCGGCCGCCCCGGTGCGCAGCTATGCGGAGGCCGCGGAGGATCCACACGTGCGCGCGCGCGACATGCTCCAGCCCGTCGAGCGCGGCGGTGCGCGCGTGCCGCTGATCGGGCCCGCCGCGAAGCTCTCGCGCACGCCGGTCCGGGTCCGCCATGGCGCCCGCGACCTGGGCGCCGACAGCGAGGCGATCCTGCTCGAGCTCGGCATCCCCTCCGATGAAAGGCGCGCGCTCCGCGACGCCGGCATCGTAGCCGGAACGCTGCCGTCGGAAGATCCCGATTGACCGTCCAGTCGGGGCGGGTACAGTTCTCTCCCCCCCGAACCCCGGTCGCAAAGGAGAACGCGATGGCGAACCTCAAGGGCACCCAGACCCACAAGAACCTCAAGGACGCATTCGCCGGTGAGTCTCAGGCCAACCGGCGCTACCTGTACTTCGCGAAGCAGGCCGACATCGAGGGCTACCCGGACGTCGGGGGCCTGTTCCGCGACACGGCCGAAGCGGAGACCGGGCACGCCCACGGCCACCTCGACTATCTGAAGCCGGTGGGCGATCCCGCCACCGACAAGCCGATCGGCGCCACCGACAAGAACCTCGCGGCCGCGGTCGCGGGCGAGACCTACGAGTACACCGAGATGTACCCCGGGATGGCGAAGACGGCGCGCAACGAGACGTTCGCCGACATCGCCGAGTGGTTCGAGACACTGGCGAAGGCCGAGAAGTCGCATGCCGGCCGGTTCCAGAAGGCGCTCGATAGCCTCCCGAAGCTGTAGTCGACCGATCCGGGGCAAATCGCCGTGAAGGTTCCGCCCCCCGAGCGCCCGTCTACGGCGTTGCACTACGGCGACGAGGACTATCTCGACCCGGCCAAGCTCGAGCGCGAGCTGCGCCGCACCGGCGACATCTGTCATCAGTGCCGGCGCTGTCTGCCGCTGTGCCCATCGTTTCCGAAGCTCTTCGAGCTGATCGACGCGTCCGATGCGGAGGTGGCGGGCGTCTCGCTGGCGGGCTTCGAGTCGGTGAACGAGCTCTGCTACCACTGCAAGCTCTGCTACAACCACTGCCCGTACACGCCGCCGCACGAGTGGGACGTCGACTTCCCGGCGCTGATGCGCCGCCAGCAGATCGCGCGCGCGCAGCGCGACGGCATCCCGCTCGCGCGCCGACTCACCACCCAGACCGACTGGATCGGCAAGCTCGGGTCGCTGGCTCCGCCGTTGATGAACTTCGCCAATCGCAACCGCGCGTCGCGCGTGCTCTTGGAGAAGACGCTCGGCATCGACCGCGACTGGGTGCAGCCGTCGTTCTACTCGGAGACCGTCGACCGCTGGTTCGCCCGGCGCACCGCGACCGGCACCGGGGAGAACGGGCACGTGGTGTTGTTCACGACGTGCAGCGTCAACTACAACGACCCGATCGCAGGGCGCTCGCTCACCGTCGTGCTCGAGCACAGCGACGTGCGCGTCGAGCTCTGCTACGAGCGCTGCTGCGGCATGCCGTTCACCGACACCGGGGACATGGACGCGGCCAGGCGCAACGCAGAGCGCAACGTCGCGGACCTGCTTCCCTACGTGGAGCGCGGTGCGGTGATCGTCGTGCCGGGACCCTCCTGCTCGCTGATGCTGAAGGAGGAAGTTCCGCGGTTGCTCGGCACGCCGGAGGCCCAGCGCGTCGCCGACGCGACCCAGGACGCGATGGAGTATCTCTACCACCTCGCCCGCGCGAAGAAGCTCGCGCGCGACTTCTCCGTGCCGCTCGGGCGCGTCGCCTATCAGGCGCCCTGCCATCTGCGGCACCAGAACATCGGCTTCCGCGCGCGCGACCTGCTCCAGCTCGCCGGCGCCGAGGTGACGGTGGTCGACGCGTGCTCCGGAGTCGACGGCACCTGGGGCATGCAGGCGCGCTTCCACGACCTCTCGATGCAGGTCGCCGCGCCGATGCTCGCGCGGATCCGCGACGCGGAGCCCGACCACATCGCCACCGACTGCCCGCTGTCCGCGCTGCGGATCCAGGAGGGTCTCGGGCGCGCCGCGGTGCACCCGGCGGTGCTGCTGCGCCACGCCTACGGGTTGCCGGCCGAATGAGGCCGCTGGTCCGGGAAGAGATCGTCGCGCTCGGACCGTACGGCACGGTGCGCGACGCCTTCCGCCAGGCGGTGATCGCGCACAAGCGCGCGCGGCGCGTCGAGGTGGGTCCGAACGTGACGCTCGTCTTCGAGGATCGCGAGACGCTGCGCTTCCAGGTGCAGGAGATGCTGTGGGTCGAGCGGATCGATGAGCCGGCGCGCGTGCAGCACGAGCTCGACGTCTACAACGAGCTGATGCCGGGCGCGCGCGAGCTGTCGGCGACGCTGTTCGTCGAGATCACCGAACCCGGCCGGATTCGCGCCGAGCTCGATCGCCTGATCGGCATCGACGAACACGTGGCACTGGTGCTCGGCGACGGCGCCGCACAGCGCACCGTGCGCGCGCGTTTCGACGCGAAGCAATTCGAAGACGAGCGCATCTCCGCGGTGCAGTACATCCGCTTCGCGCTCGACGAAGTGGAGGTCGCGGCGCTCGCCCTGCCCCGCAGCCCTGCCGCGATCCGGATCTCCCATCCCGCGTACACACACGTGGCGGCGCTGGCGCCGGCGGTGCGCGAGAGCCTGGCCGCGGGGCTGCGCGGCGACCCGCCCCCGCTGTTGCCGCCGCTGCCGCCTGCTGGCGCCGCGGAGCCGGTGCCGGAGCTGTTGTTCGAGCTCGACGGCGTGCGCGTGCTGCGGCCGGTCCACCCGCAGCTCCCCGGGCTCCTCGTCGTGGAGGCGAGCGCGCCGTTGCCGGGTTCGGGCGAGCTCGACGACGCGCTGTGGAATGCGCTGCTGCGCACCGTGCGGCGCGTCGCTCGCGAGGTGATCGAGCGAAACGGCGGCTGTCGGGTGATCGCGGACTTCGCGCCCGGCGCCCCGCTGCGCTGGCACGTACTGCCGCGTCCGAACTGAGCTCGGGCTGACGGCTGCGGCGCAATCGGCTCGAATACGCCGCTTTCTGCCCATTTCGGGCGCGATGCCTGGTATAAGGCTCCCCGGTCCGAACGTCTGCCCATCCGGGCGCTCCGCCCGCTGCGTCAGGAGGTTCTCATGATCGATCGCGGCGACACCGCGTGGCTGCTCACGTCCACCGCGCTGGTGCTGTAGGCGGGCGGCTAGCCTGATTCGACAAATCATTCGCAGGGCGGATCAGACCGAAGGTCGTCATCCGCCACGGGCAGCCGTCGCGGAGTGGCGGATGACGCCAAGGATGCCGAGGCATAACAGGATCCTCCTCACTGCCGTTGTGGCGGCCGTCGCGGTCGGAGCCGCGGGCGTGTGGATTCTCGGGTCGATTCTTTCGGCTCCCGCGAATCGCGCCGTCGGGCTACCGCCGGAGAGCCTGCCGGCAGAGGCAATCGCGTTTCCGAGCGAGTCGGGCAGCGTGATCCAAGCGTGGCTGATCCGAGGAATGCCCGGGTGCGGCGCAGTGGTCCTCGCGCACTCGGTTCGCTCGAATCGCCTGGAGCTCGTAGACCGGGCCCGGTTCCTTCACCAGGCTGGCTACTCGCTGTTGCTCTTCGACGCCCAGGCCCACGGAGAAAGCCTCGGCGAGCGGATCACGTTCGGCCGCCTCGAAGCGAGGGATGCGCGAGCGGCGGTTGCCTGGGCTCACTCGCAATGGCCAGCGGAGAGCGTCGGCTACCTGGGCGTTTCTCAAGGCGGGGCGGCAGCGCTGCTCGGGCCCGCGCCGCTTCCCGTTCGCGCGCTGATCCTCGAGGCCGTGTATCCAACGCTTCGAGAGGCAGTGGTCGCTCGCCTCGCGATCCGGCTGGGCCCGCTCGCCGAGCTTCTCGCACCACTGCTGCTGCTCCAGGTCGCGCCGCGACTCGGAGCGGATCCAGACTCGATCGCACCGATCGATGGCATTCGCCACGTCGAGGCTCCGCTGCTGCTGATCGCCGGCGAACGCGACCGCCACACCCCGCTTGCACAATCCCGACGCCTCTTCGACGCGGCACCCGCGCCGAAGACACTCTGGGTCGTCCGAGGGGCAGAACACGTCGACTTCCACCGCGTCGACCCACTCGAGTACGAGCATCGCGTCGTCGCGTTTCTCGACGCTACGCTGAGAAAGAGCGCAGCTCGAAGCTGTCCCTTGTCGCAGCTTCGCCGAGCTGATTGACTCCCAGCGTGGCGGAAGACGGCGACATCACCGTGCGGCGCGGGGTCGTGATTCCGGCGTCCGAGCTCGGGGAGAGTGCCTCGCGCGCCGGCGGGCCGGGCGGCCAGCACGTCAACAAGGCGAATACGCGCGTCACGCTGCGCTGGTGTCTGCGCGACAGCGCGGCGCTCGGCGCCGCCGCGCGGCGGCGCGTCGAAGAGCGGCTCGGCGCGCGCGTGACCCGGGCAGGCGAGCTCGTGGTGCACATGGCGACGCACCGCTCACGCGCGCGCAATCGCGAGCTCGCCCGCGAGCGTCTCGCCGAGCTGGTGCGCGACGCGCTGCACACGCGAACCCCGCGCGTCCCGACGCGTCCGGGCAAGGGCGCTCGCGAGCGCGGCCGCGAAGGCAAGCGGAAGCGCAGCGCGACGAAACGCGCGCGGCGCCCGGTGCGGCGCGACGACAACGCGTGAGCCAGGGCCTGTTCCCGGCCACGGTGTGCGTGGCGACCGCTGCGATCGAGGACGGCGCGCCGCTCCACCCCGACGAGGAGCCGCTCGCCGCCGCGATGGGTGCGGCGCGGCGCCGCGAGTTCGCCGCCGGACGCGACTGCGCGCGGCGCGCGATCCGCGAACTCGGCCTGCCCGGCGGCCCGGTGCTGCGCGGCGAGCGGCGCATGCCGCTCTGGCCCGACGGCGTGGTCGGATCGATTACCCACAGCGGCGGCTTCTGTGCGGCTGCGGTCGCCCGCAGCTCCGACCTCGCGGGCCTCGGCATCGACGCCGAGCGCGAGGCGCCGCTGTCCGACCGGGCGCTCGCGCGGATCTGCTCGCCGCGCGAGATCGACGCGCTGCGCGCGCTGCCCGGGCGTTCGCCGGCGCTCTGGGGAGCCGTCGTATTCTCGGCGAAGGAGAGCCTCTACAAGGGCTACTTCCCGCTGACCGGTGTGTTCATCGGCTTCCGCGACGCCGAGATCGCGCTGCACCCCGACGCGGAGGACGCCGGCCGGTTCGACGCGCGGCTCGTGCGCGACGACGCACCCGATGCGGCCGGGCAGCGCCACTTCGCGGGTCGCTTCCGCAGCGAGGAGCGCCGCATCCTGACCGGGCTGGTGATCGAGCGCTACTGAATCCGCACGCGCCCGGCAAAGCCCTCGTCGTAGCCGTGGAAGTACTCGAGCCCTTCCTCGGGCCAGCGCCAGCAGTAGTAGCCGCGGCCGTTGTCGAAGTCGACCCGCCAGGGTCCCTTCACCTCGACGCCGAGCGCCTCCATCGCGCGCACCCAGCCGGCGACCGCGCGGGTCAGCTGCTGCTCGAGCGCAGCGCGCCCCGGATCGCCGGCGGCCCGCTCGCCGCGGCGCGCCTCGAGCGCCTCGACCGCTCCGACGGCCTCCGCGGTGCGCCGGCGCACCTCGCCGACGATCGCGCGCGCCGTTTCGAGACTCCAATATCGCTGCGCTTCTCCCGCCATCCTCACTGCTCGTCGGCCTCGTCGTCGGCCGACATCTGGATCAGCGTCCGCACCACGGTGCTGCGCTGCGCACCACCGACCACGCGCTTGAGATCCTCGTAGAGCGTCGGGTCGTTGAGCAGCAGACCGATCGTGCCCTCGCCGCTGTCGATCTTTGCGAGGATGCTGTTCAAGCGCGAGCCGGCGTCGAGCGCCTCGAGCACGACGTCCTGCTCGGTCAGCGGCTCGTAGACCAGGCTGTGCAGCAGGCCCTCGCCGGTCGCGACCTCGTCGAGGATGTCGTCGAGCGTGGCGAGCGAATTCTCGATGCTGGCGACGCCGCCACCCTCGTACTCGTCGTAGATCAGGCTGTGCAGCAGGCCGCTCCCGTCCTGGATCTCGTTCATGATGTCGGCGACGGCCTCGACCGAATCTGCGAGGCCCTTGCCGCCGCTGTCTTTCTGGAAGCCGGCGACGACTTCGTTCAGGTTCGCCGCGAGCGTCGCGATGTTGTCGAGCGCGTGCGTCCCGGTGTCGATCACGCGCGCCAGGTTCGCGGGGCTCGCGGTGCGGATCTCCGCGCCCTCCTCGAGCACCGGCGCGCTGGGCGTTCCCAGCGAGATCTCGACGTAGCGATCGCCGAGCAGGCCGATCGTGCCGATCGACGCGGCGGAGTCGGCCCGGATCCGGTCCGACACCTCCTCGTCCACCTGGAGCACGACCCGCACGGCGGGCTGGCCGTCGTCGCGGCTGGCGAGCTGCACGCTCTCGACGCGACCCACCTGGGTGCCGGCGAGCCAGACCGGTGCGTTCGGGATCAGCCCGGCGACGTTCTCGTAGAAGCCCACCAGGCGGTAGCGATCGGTGAACACGCCCTGCTGGGACGACAGCGACAGGATCGCAATCGCCAGCGCGGCGAGCGCCGCCAGCGCGAAGGCACCGACGATCAGGCTGGTGGTGTTCCGGTCATGCATGGGTGTGCCCTCCGTGGAGATCGTCGGGGGTGTCGCGGACGCCGTCGAGGAACGACCTGACGTCCGGGTGCTGCGACGCGCGCATCTCGCCGGCCGCGCCCTGTGCGGCGATCCGTCCATCCTTCAGCAGCGCGACGTGGTCGGACACCGCAAAGCAGAGCTCGAGCTCGTGGGTCACCACCACCGAGGTCACGTGCAGCTCCCGTTGCAGCGTGACGATCAGCTCGGCGATCCGGCGCTGGTTCGCGGGATCGAGGCCGGTGGTGGGCTCGTCGTAGAGGATCACGCGCGGCTCGAGCGCGACGCCGCGCGCGACGCCGGCGCGCTTGCGCATGCCGCCCGACAGCTCCGACGGCATCTTCGCCTCCGCGCCGGAGAGGCCCATCGCGGCGAGCGACTGCGCGACGCGCTGCGCGATCCGCTGCTCCGGCCAGCGCATGTGCTCGCGCAGCGGATAGGCGACGTTCTCGTACACCGACAGCGAGTCGAACAGCGCGGCGCTCTGGAAGATCATCGACACCGCCGTCCGCACGCCGGTGAGCTGGTGCTCGGGAAGCCGGGTGATGTCGGTGCCGAGCACCCGGACGCGCCCGCGGTCCGGGCGCAACAGGCCGATCATGTGCTTCAGGCACACCGACTTGCCGCTGCCGGAGCCGCCGAGGATCGTGGTCGTCTCGCCCGCGCGGATCGCCAGATCGACTCCGCGCAGCACCGGCTGGTGGCGGAACGCCTTGTGCACGCCCGAGAGCTCGATCACGACCTCGGGCGTCGCGTCGCTCACCAGATCACCATCAGCTGGGTCAGGAAGAAATCGGTCACGAGCACGCCGGGAATCGAGTCGCCCAACGTCTGTTGCACGACGGCCGCCGATCGATGTTTGTCGACCAGGAACAACGCCAGCCGCGGATTGCAGAAGCACCAGACCCAGACGTTTTTGCCGTTGATCCGCCAACCGGTTTCGTCGGCGTGCACGACCGGTTCGGAGCGCAGAATCTCGAACAGTTTCTGTACGACCGGGTCAAACAGTTGTCCCGCCCACATCACATGACCCCACGCGCCG
>CAZPNB010000312.1:0-3996 GCA_964587305.1 uncultured Spirochaetales bacterium
CCGCTCGGCCCGAAGTTGCGGTCGGGATCACCGGGGAAGCCCGTGCGCGCGACGTTTAGCGGCGCGAGCACCTCGCGCACGCCTAGCACGCGCCACGCGTACGCGTTGGGCCGGATCGACAGACCGGTGAAGCCGCGCGCCAGGTTCTCGGTGACGGCGATCGACGCCCCGGCGCCCGGCGCGACCGCGCCGCCGGACCCGCGGCCGATGTCGCCGACCGCGATCGCTCCGCCGCGGTCGCTGCCGGTCACGCGGTAGCGCGGGGTGTACAGGCCGTCGACCCACACGCTCGCCGCGCGCCGCACCTTCTTCAAACTTGGCACATAGACGAAGATGTCATCGGGGAGCGCGAACTGCTGCGCGGCGCCCTCCGCACGCACCTGCCGCCACGCCAGCGATCTCGCCTCGGTAGGCAGTGCGAAGCGACCGCCGGCGATCCACGCCGCCGGCCCGACCTCGGCCTCGCGGTAGCTCGTCTCCGCCAGGTCGGCGCGGTGCGCGGTCTGGAGCTGGAACCAGCTCCCATGATAGGTCTGCACGTCGCCGACCCGGCTCGGCATGTCGACGATCCGGAAGCGCCCGCGCGGGCCGGCGCCGCGGTAGCGCAGCTCGACGTTCCACGCCCAGCGCGCACCCGCGTCGGCGGCCTGCGGGTCGATCGTCTCGGGCGGGAACGGCAGCCCCGCGGTGTAGCCCGTGAGGTTGCCGCCGGCGTCGAGACGGGCGTCGTGCGCGAAGCGCTCGGTGGCGAGGCGGTAGAAGTGCGGTTGCGGGTAGCGCCGGTGGCACGGCCCGATCTCCATCTGCATGCCACCGTGAAAGAACGCCTGGCGATGGCGCCAAACTTCGGCGGGCAGGAGCGATGTGAGCCGAAGCACGTCCGCGTAGCCCAGCACCATGCCCTCGCGTACGAGCGCCGGGGCCGCGTCTTCGGCGGGCCCGCCGCCGGGGAGGCCCGAGGAGCTGGGGCACTCGTTCTCCGGCGGCAGCTCACTGGCGCCCGCGATCGCCGATCCGATCCACCACAGCGCGGGGAGGATCGCCAGGCCGCAGCGCCGCCCTGAGATCACGGTGCGATTCTAATCTACCCTCCGCTCGAGGAGGCCTGGATCGTGCGACGCTCGGTAGGGATCCCCCTCGCGCTCGGAATCGGCCTCGCGATCCTGGTGCTCGCGCTCGCGGTGGGCTGGCAGATCCTCGTGCTCGACGACCCGCGACCGCTCACCGAGGGTCTGTCGACGCGCGACTGGGTGATGCTGATCCTCGGCACCGTGTTCTTCGTGCTGGTGCTGGCTGGCCTCGTCGCGCTTTCGGCCTGGCTGGTGCGCGAGATGCGGCTGAACCAGCGCCAGCGCGCGTTCCTCGACGCCGTCACGCACGAGATGCGCACGCCACTCGCGTCGCTGCAGCTCTATCTCGAAACGCTTGGCCGCCACGACCCCGGCCCCGAGCAGCGCCGCGCGTTCCTCGAACGCATGCATCTCGACGTCGCGCGCCTCGGCCACACGGTCGAGCAGGTGCTGCAAGCCGCGCGCGCCGAAGAGCACCGTCGCAAGCCGCCGTCCGAGCCGGTGATGCTCGTCCCGCTGCTCGACGAGTGCATCGAGGAGCTGTGCACGCGGCACGAGCTGCCCGCGTCGGCGGTGCAGCTCGACGCGCGCTCGCCGACCACGGTGCGCGGAAACCGCGCCGAGCTCGCGGTGGTGTTCCGCAACCTGCTCGAGAACGCCGCGAAGTACTCCGGCGATCCGGTCGAGATCCACGTGCGGGTAGCGGAGAAGAGCGACGGTCGCATCGACGTGGCGATCTCGGACCGCGGCATCGGCATTCCGGCGCGCGAGCTGCGCAAGATCTTCCAGCGCTTCTACCGCGCCAGCCGCGACGTGCAGCGCACCGCCGCCGGCCTCGGGCTGGGCTTGTTCATCGTGCGCAATCTGGTGCGGCGCCAGGGCGGCCGCGTCGTCGCGCGCAGCGAGGGATCGGGGGCCGGCAGCCGCTTCGTCGTGACGCTGCGCGGGGCCGAAGCCCTCACCGGGCCGGAGGGCGCGTGACGCGGATCCTGGTCGTCGAGGACGAGGAGCACCTGGCCGAGGGGCTGCGTTTCAATCTCGAGGCCGAGGGCTACGAGGTGGGCATCGCCGCCGACGGGCTGCGTGCGGTCGAGATGTTGACCGCGCCCGGGCGCGAGGTCGATCTCGTGATCCTCGATCTGATGCTGCCCGGCCTGTCGGGCTTCGAGGTGCTGCGGCGCGCCCGTGCCTCCGGCGATTTCGTGCCGGTGCTGATCCTCACCGCCAAGGATGCGATCGAGGATCGCGTACGCGGCCTCGAGGAGGGCGCCGACGACTATCTCCCCAAGCCGTTCCGGCTCGACGAACTGCTCGCGCGCACGCGAGGTCTGTTGCGCCGGCGGCGCTGGGACGGCGTGGCCGACGGTGCGCCGCCGATGCCGGTCGCGATCGGCGCGTCGACCCTGCACTTCGACCGCTTCGAGCTCGCGACACCGGCTGGTGTGGTGAATCTGACGACGCGCGAGATGGGCCTCCTGCGCGCGCTCGTCGACCGCGGCGGCGAGGCGGTTACCCGCGGCGAGCTGCTCGAGAACGTGTGGGGTCTGCGTCCCGACACGCGGACGCGCGTGGTCGACAGCTTCGTCGTGCGCCTGCGCCGCTACCTCGAGCCCGATCCGTCGCGGCCCCGACACCTGCTCTCGGTGCGCGGCCACGGCTACCGGCTGGTGCGTTGAAACGCGGACCCAGCCCAAGGCGGGATGCGCTGCGCTTTCCCGCCCTACCAGGGCGGCACAGCGAGCTTCCCCTAGGTCAGCGGGAGCTCGATCGATTCCTCGATCAGCATCACCGGGATGCCGTCGTCGACCGGGTACAGGATCCGGCCGTCCTGGCGGATCAGGCCTTCGCTGATCCGGCCCTTCACCGGTTCACCACCGCGGTTGCGCAGGCGGCCCGAGTCGATCTCCGCGTTGATGCGCGCGAGCACGTCATCGCCGGCGAGGGCAATTGGCTGCTTCGTCTCGGGGCAGACCAGGATCTCGAGTAGTTCGGGGCTCACGGGCATCACAGTACCTCTATCGGAGCATGCTCGACGGGTAGTCGAGGATCCGGCGCGCGACGATCAGCTGGTTGATCTGTTGCGTGCCTTCGTAGATGTCGTTGATCTTGGCGTCGCGCATCCATTTCTCGACCAGCAGCTTCTTCGAGTAGCCGGCCGGCCCGAGGATCTCCACCGCCTTCTGGGTGATGCGCGTGACGGCGAGGCCCGCCTTGGCCTTCGCCATCGACGCCTCGAGACTGTTGGGCCTGCCGCGGGTCATCATAGCGGCGGCGCGCCAGGTGAGCAGCCGCGCCGCCTGGAGGTCGGCCTCCATCTCGATCACGTCGTGTTCGACGGCCGTCTGCTGGTGCGGACCGGCGTCGTAGCGAAGGGCTACGCCCTGCCGGCCGAGCTCCTCCAGCACAAAGTCGAGCGACGCGCGTCCGACGCCGACAGCCATCGCCGCGACGATCGGCCGGCTGGCGTCGAACGTCGCCATCGCGCCCTTGAAGCCCTTGTCGCCCGCAGAGTCGCCCTGCTTCTTCACGTCGGCGCGGCCGAGCAGGTTCGCCGCCGGGATCCGGCAGCTCTCGAACACCAGCGTGGCGGTGTCGGACGCGCGGATGCCGAGCTTCTTCTCGCAGCCCACGAGGCGCATCCCCGGCGTGTTCGCCGGCACCACGAAGGCCTTGATCGCGGCCCGCCCCGCCGACCGGTCGACAGTCGCCCACACGACGACGAACCCACCCTCGCGGGTGGAGGCCGACTCACCGCTGGTGCAGAAGATCTTGGTGCCGTTCAGCACGTAGTGATCTCCGTCGCGCACGGCGGTGGTCTGGATCGCCGCCGAGTCCGAGCCGGCGCTGGGCTCGGTGATCGCCATCGCGCCCCACACCGGCTCCCCCGGTGCCTGGAACACGGAGAGGAAGCGCGCCTTCTGTTCGT
>CAZPNB010000313.1:0-5274 GCA_964587305.1 uncultured Spirochaetales bacterium
ACACGCTCTACTATTGCACGCCGTACATGCGCGTGTTCGCGCTCGATCCCGAGACCGGCGCGGAGCGCTGGAGCTTCGACCCCCAGCTCGAGCACCGCGGCGCCGGCGGCGCGTACCCACTCACGTGTCGCGGCGTGTCGTACTGGCAGGAGGGCGATCCCGCGCCGGGCCGCGCGTGCGCGAAGCGCATCCTGTACGGCACGCGCGACTCGGAGCTGATCGCGCTCGATGCCGACACAGGCACGCCCTGCGCGGACTTCGGCAGCAGCGGTCGGGTGGCGCTGCGCGAGGGCATCGGCGGCGACGTGCCGGACTGGGAGTACTACCCGACGTCGCCGCCGCTCGTGCAGGGAGACGTCGCGGTCATCGGCGCGCTGGTCGCAGACCAGCTGCGCAGCGACGCGCCGTCGGGCGTCGTGCGCGCGTTCGACGTGCGCACCGGCCGGCGCGTGTGGGCATGGGATCCCGTTCCGCCGGGCTGGCGCTTCGAGCCGCACAGCGAAGACGAGGCCTGGCAGCGCGGAACACCGAACGTCTGGTCGCTGCTCTCCGGCGACGAGCAGCGCGGCCTCGTGTTCGTGCCGGTCGGAAACGCTTCGCCCGACAGCTACGGCGGAGACCGCCGCGGGCTCGACTACTACTCCTCTTCCGTCGTCGCGCTGAATGCCGCGACCGGCGAGCCGGTCTGGCGCTACCAGACGGTTCCCCACGACGTATGGGACTACGACGTCCCGAGCCAACCCGAGCTGATCGAGATTCCCGGCGTCGGCGGCGGACGCCCTGCCGTCGTGCAGGCCACCAAGATGGGCTTCGTGTTCCTGCTCGACCGCGAGACCGGCGTGCCGCTCTATCCCGTTCTGGAGCGGCCGGTGCCGCAGCGCGGCGTGCCGGGCGAACAGCTCTCGCCGACGCAGCCGTTCCCGACCCATCCGAAGCCGCTGCACCCGGAGGATCTCAGCCCCGCGAGCCTGTTCGGCTTCACGCCGGTCGACCGCGCGTCGTGCCGCGAGCAGGTGAAGAAATACCGCTGGGAGGGCTTATACACGCCGCCGAGTTTCGAGGGCTCGCTCCAGTTTCCTCATGCGACGGGCGGCATGAACTGGGGCGGCGTCGCGATCGATCCGCGCAGCGGCCTGATGATCGCCAACCAGAGCCACCTGGCGTCGGTGGTGCAGCTGGTTCCGCGCGCGGAGTTCGATCGGGTCGACCTGTCGTCCGTGCCGTACCCCCAGGAGATGTATCCGATGAAGGGCACGCCGTACGGCGTGCGCCGCTTCCCGCTGTTCTCGCGCTTCGGCGCGCCGTGCAACGCGCCGCCGTGGGGGTCGCTCGTGGCCGTGGATCTCGCCAGCGGCGAGGTGATCTGGCGCGTCCCGCTCGGCACGATCCGCGACCAGGCGCCGTTCCCGCTGTGGCTCGCGCCGTGGTGGCACGATCTCGGCGCCCCGAACTTCGGCGGGGGCCTGTTGACCGCGAGCGGCCTCTACTTCATCGGCGCCACCACCGACAAGTCGTTCCGCGCGTTCGACGCGCAGAGCGGCGAGGAGATCTGGAGCACGCGCATTCCGTACACCGGCAACGCGTCGCCGATGAGCTTCCGACTGCGCCCGGACTCGCGGCAGTACGTGGTGCTGGCCGCCGGCGGCAACCTGCTCACCGAGCCCGGCGACGCGCTGCTGGCGTTTCGGCTGAACGAATAGTCGGCAGGCAGCCAGGCCGTCGAGCTGCTGGGCACGCTTACAGCCCACCACGCCAGCGCCCAAAGTCGCGAGCGCCGTGAATGAAGGCCAAGATCTCGACCGATTCCGTCGTGACGCGGTCCTCGATCGTGCAGTCATCGGGGAGCTTCTCGAGGAGCTCGCGCACCGCCTGCTTGGCTTCCATGAGTCGAATCTAGCACTCGCGAGGATGAGGTTTCCGGCCGCTCACCAACTGGGGATCCTGCCCGGCCTGGACTGAGTGACTCGCGGTATCTTCCGGCCCGTGGCCGAGAGAGCGATCATCCAGAACGCGCTGATGGACAGCACGCGCTGGGACCGCTTCGCGCACCGGCCCGGCGACATCTTCGTGTGCACACCGCCGAAGTGCGGGACCACTTGGACGCAGGCGATCGTCGCCGCGCTCTTGTGGCCGGCCGGAGACGTCCCAGGCCCGGTGATGGAGCTCGCTCCGTGGTGGGACGCGAACCTCTACGACATCGACACGATCGTGGAACGCCTCGAGGCGCAGCGCTTCCGCCGCTCGCTCAAGACGCACCTGCCGGTCGAGGCAATCCCGTGGTTCGACACCGGCTCGTACATCGCGGTGTTCCGCGACGGCCGCGATGCGTTCATGTCCTACGTCAACCACGTCGCGTCGTTTCGGCCTGACGTTTGGGAGCGCCTGAACGCGGCCGCCGCCGCGCGCGGCTTGAAGACGATGCCGGAGTACGACGGCGATCTCCATCGGCTGTACAAGGGATGGATCGAGCTCTCGCCGCCGCTCGCGATGCTGCGCGGTTGGTGGGAGCGGCGCCACCTCGACAACGTTCTGCTCGTGCACTTCAACGACCTCAAGGCCGACCTCGACGGCGAGATGCGACGGATCGCCGCGTTCCTCGGCATCGCGATCGACCCGGAGCTCTGGCCCTCGCAGGTGCAGCGCTGCACGTTCGCCGCGATGAAGAGCCGCGGCGACGAGATCGGCCACTTCGAGCGCAACTTCGTCGGCGGAGCGCAGAGCTTCCTGCACCAGGGCACGAACGGCCGCTGGCGCGACGTGCTGACCGAAGCCGAGCTCGCCCGCTACGACGACGCGGTCGCGAAGATCCTGAGCGAAGAAATGGCCGCGTGGCTCGCGGGCGGCAGCCTCGCGGTCGGCTGGCGGCCCGAACCCTAGAACGGCACGTCGTCATCTGCAGGCGGCGGCAGGTCGTCGGGCGGGAACGGGTCGCTCTCGCCGGCGGAGCCGTCGAGTCGCTGGAGCGTCCACACGTCGAGGCTGTTGAAGTATCGGGTCTCGCCTTTCGGGCTCTTCCACTCGCGGCCGCGCAGGCTGAACTCCACGCGCACCTCTTCGCCGATCTTGAAGCCGTCGAGGCTCTCGCAGCGATCGCCGGTCAGCTGGAACAGCACGTACTGCGGATAGCGCGGGTTGTCGCCGAGCTCGACGACGAACTCGCGCTTGCGGAAGCGTTCGGTCACCTGCTGGGTGTCGAGCAGCACGTGGATGCGGCCGGTGGCTTCCAATCCCATGTTCAGCCCTTCTCCCGCGCCGGGGCGGCGGCGTGGCGACCGGCGCGCCGCCCGAAAAAGCTCGACTCACCGATGCAGGTGCCGCTCGAGTAGCCGGCGCCGTCCTGCGCGATGTTCGCCGCGCACGCGCCGGCGGCGTAGAGACCGGGGACAGCACTCCCATCCGCGCGCAGCACCTCGGCGTCGATCGACACGCGCAGGCCGCCGAGTGTGAAGCCCATGTACGCGGCCTTGCCGCGCGAGAACTGGATCGCCGCGAACGGCGGCTGCTCGATCGGCACCACCCATTTCCCCTTCTTGTGGAACTCCGGGTCCTCGCCGCGCGCCGCGTGCTCGTTGTAGGCGCGCAGCGTCTCTTGCAGCGCGCCCTCGGGCATGCCGAGTCCACGCTCCATCTCGGCGGCGCTCTCCCACGCGTCGACTACCTCGTGTCCGAACAGCGGCCGCGCGAAGATCTTCTCGTCGACGATCAGATACGCCTCGCCGCCGGGCTGCTGGGTCGCGTAGATGCTCGAGCGCGAGTGATACGAGTCTTCAGCGACGAATCGCTTGCCATCGCGGTTGACGAGGATGCCCTTGATCAGCTGCTCGGGCGGATAGAACGGCGACGTGATCAGCGCGCCGTCCATGTGCAGCAGCACTCCGCCCGCGGCCTCTCCGAGCCGGTGACCGGCGCCGTCGTCGTAGGGCGTGTACTGGCGGGTGATGCCCGGCTCGAGCAGGCGCGGCGTGTGGCGGGCGAGCATCGCCTCGTTTCCGGTGAAGTGACCGGTGGCGAGGATCACGCCGCCGCGCGCGTGCACCGACTTCGCCGCGTCGAAGTGCCTCACGCGCACACCGGTGATCCGATCGCGCTCGCGGACAAGATGCTGCACCGCGCTGTCTACCTCGATGCGCACTCCGAGCTCGCGCATCCGCGCGACCAGGCGCTCCATCATCAGCGCGCCGCCCCCCTCGCCCTCCTTCGCCACCTTGTGTCCGCGCGGCGCCGGACGCGCCTTCTCGCGGAACGGCCACGCCTCCTCGTTGCCCGACCAGATCAGGCATTCGTCGGTCATCTGCATGAAGTGCTTGCCGTGGAACATCGTGTCGTTGAACGGCACACCCTGGGCCACCAGCCAGTCGAAGTGCGCGACGCTCTCGTCGCAGTAGCGGCGGATCTTCTCTGCCTCGGGCACCGGCGTGTTCATCAGCAGATAGGTGTACATGTCGTCGGCGCTGTCGGCGACGCCGACGGCCTTCTGCACGCGCGTGCCGCCGCCGAGGTAGAGGTGGCCGGCTGCGTTCGCGGTGGTGCCGCCTCCGCCGCTCGCGCGCTCGAACACGAGCACGTCCGCGCCGGCCGAGCGCGCCTCGATCGCCGCGCACGCGCCGGCGACGCCAAGGCCGGCGATCACGACGTCCGCGGAGTCGTCCCAGTGCGGTGTGCCGGTCGCATCGATCACCGTGTACGGAGCGTCACTCACGGGGGCACGCTAGCCCCGACCTCTCGTTCGCGCCCGGCGAGAGCCGCCGCGCTAGCGTTCCGGCGTGACTGATCGCTCCACCTGGCAGCGTTTCCTCGAGCTTCACCGCCGCGGGTCGCCGCTGGTGATGCCGAACCCGTGGGATGTCGGCAGCGCGAAGCTGTTCGCAGCGCTTGGCTTCGAGGCGCTGGCCACGACCAGCTCGGGTTACGCGGGCACACTGGGCCGCTTCGATGGAGCGGTGAGCCGCGACGAGGCGATTGCGCACGCCGGCGCGATCGCTGGCGCGACCGATCTTCCGGTCAGCGCCGACCTCGAGAACGGATTCGCCGACGATCCGGCGGGCGTCGCCGAGACGCTGCGCCTCGCTGCAGCGGTCGGGCTCGCGGGCTGCTCGGTGGAAGACTATTCGCGAGGAGACGACGCGGCGCTCTACCCCGCCGACCTCGCGGCGGAGCGCGTCGCGGCGGCGGCGGAGGCGGCGCACGGCGGCGCGACGCGGCTGGTGCTCACCGCGCGCGCGGAGAACTTCCTGCGCGGCCGGCGCGATCTGTCCGACACGATCGCGCGCCTCC
>CAZPNB010000314.1:0-3786 GCA_964587305.1 uncultured Spirochaetales bacterium
CATGCTCCGTGCCGAACGCGTTCGACAGAAACTCGCCGAGCGGGCCCATGTCCGCGTGCAGCATCGCCTTGCTGCCCACCAGTGTCGGCGAGCCGCCGGGCGGCGCCCCCGCGGCGCGACTCGCCTGGTAGGCGTCGGCGCGCTGCTGCGCCTGATCGGAGGTCCGGTAGTAGATCGCGACCGGCTGCGCGGGCAGCTCGGCATCGGGGACGCCGCGCCACGACGCGCAGCCGGCGAGGCCGGCGAGGCCACCGAGCAGCGCGCGCCGACGCCACCTCACGACGCATCCGCGCGCACGAGGTGCTCGCTGAAATCGCCGCCGTGGCGCACGAAGATCTTGATCTCGCGCACGTGATGCTCGAAGACGGACAGCACGATCTGGTCGGCGTCGGGGAATGGAAACAGCGCGTGTCGCGCGTACGAGAGATCGAGCTCCGACAAATAAGCTGGGGCTCCGACGTGCGAGTGGTATACGGCCGTCACGGTCGCGCCGGCGCGCTCGGCCTCGCGCGTCACTGCGAGCACGTCTCCGGTGCTCATGTAGTAGGCCGCCTGATTGTCGCGGGGAAACGCGTTCGGATCTTCCTCGTGGCGCTTCGTCATCTCGTTGTGGCAGCGCACCGTCCTCCCGTAGCGCAGGCGGCCTTCGCTCAACACGAGACCACAACACTCCTCGGGTTCGGTCTCGCGCGCGTGCTCGCACAGCTCGTTGAGGATCCGCGCCGGGATCCCTACCGGAAGCTGCTGCTCGTCCATCTCGACGCGACCCACGGCTCCCCCAGCGGGCGGTTCCCAGCGAGGCGCGAGTGTACACCGGCTGACTTCCGCTCCGATGGTCTTCGCTCGGCTTCGCCTCGCTGCGCGAAACTTGCCGACCCGTCAGATGAAGTACATCGGCGCTTCGGCCTCCACGCGCGGGACCTCGGCGCGCGCGGCCTCGCTGCACAGGTGCTCGAAGCTCGTCGCGTCGAGCGCGTGGCCGATCCGCGCCGCGAGCGCGGGCCACAGGAAATCGGGACGGAACGCGCGGGTGCCGCCGGCGTCCATCGGCACGCTGTCCTCGAGCGGGCCCTCGACAGCCTCCACCACCTCGCGCAGCGTGATCGTCGCCGCGGTGCGCGCGAGCGTGTAGCCACCGCCGGGGCCGCGCTTGCTCGCGACGATCTCGCTGCGCCGCAGTCGCCCGAAGATCTGCTCCAGGTAACGCGCGGGGATCCCCTGACGCTCGCTGATCACGCGGATCTGCACCGGCTCGCCGTGGCCGTTGTAGGCCAGGTCGAACACGCCACAGATCGCGTACTGCACTTGCAGCGAGAAGCGCATCCGATCCAGGGTGCCCGACCCCCGCGTGTCGTCAACCTGCGGAGCGGCCGCAAGCCGACCCGAGGTCGGCGCGCAGCGAGGCGGAGGCGAGCGAAATCGAAAAGGCTAGAGTGGCGCTCCCCCCGGACTCCGATCTCCCGAGCGGTCCTCCCCGTGCGGGCCGTCCACCCGGCGCACCGCGGTGCGCATCCGGGTGCGGGTAGCTGTGATCGCCCCCAACCCGTCCGGGTCTGTGCGCAAGCGCAGCGCGATTGCCGAGTTCGTCGAGGCGCTCGAGACCGACGCCGATTGGACCGAGGTGCTGGTGCACCGCGAACGGCTGCCCGCCCGGGCTGCGCGCTGCGCGCCCTCGCTGCCGCCATCCTACGCGCACCTCGCGCCGGTGCTCGCGCGCCGCGGCATCGAAGCGCTCTACACCCACCAGGCCCGGGCGCTCGAGCAGCTCGAGGGCGGGCGCGACGTCGTGCTCGCCACCTCGACCGCGAGCGGCAAGACGCTGGTGTACGCGCTGTCCACGCTGCGGCGCGCGCTCGAAGATCCGAGCGCGCGCGCGCTGTACCTGTTCCCGCTGAAGGCGCTGTCGCAGGATCAGCGGCGCAGCCTGGAGCAGGACACGTTCAGTCTCGGCCGGCCCGACCTGCGCGTCGCGATCTACGACGGCGACACGCCGCCGGCTCGCCGCCGCGCGCTGCGCGAAGACCCGCCGTCCGTGCTGATCACCACGCCCGACATGCTGCACGCGGGCATCCTGCCGCACCACGCGCTGTGGAAGGCGCTGTTCGCGCAGCTTTCGCTGGTGGTCGTCGACGAGCTGCACACCTATCGCGGCATCTTCGGCGCGCACGTCGCACAGGTGCTGCGCCGCCTCGACCGGGTGGCGCGCCACCACGGCGCGTCGCCGCAGCTCGTGGCCGCCTCGGCGACGCTCGCGAACCCGGGCGAGCTCGCGCGCTCGCTCACCGGGCGCACGTTCGAGGTGATCGAGGAGGACGGCGCGCCGCGCTCGGCGCGCGACGTGCTGCTGTTCCGCCCGTCGGGCTCTCCGTACACGCTGGCGGCGATGCTGTTCCGCGCGGCGATCGCGCGCGGGCTGCGCACGATTGCGTTCACCAAGGCGCGCGTCGTGACCGAGTTGATGTACGCCTGGATCGTCGAGGCGCAGCCGGAGCTGGCGCCGCGGATCAGCAGCTATCGCGCGGGCTTCCTGCCCGCCGAGCGGCGCGAGATCGAGCAGCGGCTGTTCGACGGCACGCTCTCGGGCGTGATCGCGACGTCGGCGCTCGAGCTCGGCATCGACGTCGGCGGCCTGGATGTCTGCATCCTGGTCGGCTATCCCGGCAGCCAGGTCGCCACCTGGCAGCGCAGCGGGCGCGTCGGCCGGCGCGGCGACGCGGCGATCGCGCTGGTCGCCCAGCCCGACGCGCTCGACCAGTACCTCGTCAGCCACCCGCGCGTCTTCTTCGAACGCCCGCTCGAGCACGCCGTGCTCGATCCGCACAACCCCGAGGTGGCCGGTGCCCATCTGCCGTGCGCAGCGGCGGAGGTCCCGCTGCGAGAGGACGAGCCGTGGCTCGCGCAGGCCGAGACGCGCGCTCAGGTCGCCGCGCTCGAGGAGCGCGGCGCACTGCTGCGCAGCGACACGCATCGGGAGTGGTTCTCCGCGCGGCGCCATCCCCACCGCGAGGTGAGCCTGCGCCAGGCGGGGTCGAGCTACGCGATCGTCGAGCTAGGCCGCGAGTCAGAAGGCGCACCCGAGCTGATCGGCTCGATCGGCGCCGGGAACGTATTCGCCGAGTGCCACGAGGGCGCGATCTACCTGCACCGCGGGCGCCAATACCACGTCGCGGAGCTCGACACCGAGCGGCGCGAGGTTCGCGTGCGCGGCGTCCGCGTCCCGTACTACACGCGCGCGCTCTCGGAGAAGGAGACCGAGATCCTGTCACGCAAGCGCCAGCGCCCGGCCGGCAACTTCCGGCTGTTCGAGGGGCGCGTTCGCGTCACCACGCGCGTCACCGGCTACGAGCGGCGCCGCGTGCACGGCCAGGACCTGCTGGCCACCGAGTCGCTCGACCTCCCTCCGACGGCCTTCGAGTCGACCGGGGTGTGGCTGGAGATGCCGCCGGAGATCCCCGCCGCGCTCGAGGCGCAGCAGCGCCATGTGATGGGCGGCATCCACGCCGTCGAGCACGCCGCGCTCTCGCTGTTCCCGCTGTTCGCGCTTTGCGACCGCCACGACGTCGCGGGGATCTCGTACACGCTCCATCCCCAGCTCGGGCGCCCGGCGATCTTCCTGTACGACGCGCATGCGGGCGGCGTCGGGATCGCGGCGAGCCTGTTCGATCGCATCGAAGCGCTGCTCGAGACGACGCTCGAGCTGATCGCCGACTGTGCGTGCGAGAACGGCTGTCCCGGCTGCGTGCACTCGCCCAGATGCGGCAGCGGCAACCGGCCGATCGACAAGGC
>CAZPNB010000315.1:0-3285 GCA_964587305.1 uncultured Spirochaetales bacterium
CGCTCGACCCCGCGAACGCGCCGCGCGACACCGAGGGCGGCATCGACTGGAGCGCCGACTTCTTCGGCCGCGAGACGTTCCTGACCGTCTCGGGCCAGCTCGAGGCGGAGATCGCCGCGCTCGCCCTCACGAACGTGTACACATTCGGCCCGACCTTCCGCGCCGAGAACTCGAACACGAGCCGCCACCTCGCCGAGTTCTGGATGATCGAGCCGGAGATGGCGTTCTGCGACCTCGCCGGCGACATGGACCTCGCCGAGGCGTTCCTGAAGGCGATCTTCGCCGGCGTGCTCGAGCGCTGCCCCGACGACCTCGCGTTCTTCAACGAGCGGATCGACGACACCGTGATCGCGACGCTCGAGCAGATCGTCGCGGCGCCGTTCGAGCGCATCTGCTACGGCGAGGCGATCGGCATCCTCGAGCGCAGCGGCCGCGCGTTCGAGTTCCCGGTGAAGTGGGGCGTCGATCTGCAGAGCGAGCACGAGCGCTTCCTCGCAGAAGAGCACGTCGGCCGCCCGGTGATCGTCACCGACTACCCGGCCGCGATCAAGGCGTTCTACATGTACCTGAACGACGACGAGCGCACTGTGCGCGCGATGGACGTGCTGGTGCCGAAGGTGGGCGAGATCATCGGCGGCTCGCAGCGCGAGCACCGCGAGCCGGTGTTGCGCCGCCGCATCGCGGCCGCCGGCCTCGACCCCGCCGACTACGGCTGGTACCTCGACCTGCGCCGCTTCGGCAGCGCCCCCCACGCCGGCTTCGGCCTCGGCTTCGAGCGCATCGTGCAATTCATGACCGGCATGAAGAACATCCGCGACGTGGTGCCGTTCCCGAGAGTGCCGGGGTATGCGGAGTTCTAGGTCACACGCGATGGAGGAAATGTGGTCACGCACACAGGAGGTTGTCACTGTGGTCGCGTCAGGTTCGAGGCGATCGCGCCGGCGAAGGTGCAGGTCTCCGAGTGCAACTGCTCGATGTGCAGCAGGGTGGGTTACCAGCATCTGATCGTTTCGGCAGATCGGTTCCGGCTGCTCTCCGGTCGCGAGACGTTGACGAGCTACAGCTTCAACACCCACACGGCGAAGCACTTGTTTTGTTCCGTCTGCGGCGTCAAGTCCTTCTACGTGCCTCGCTCGCACCCCGACGGTTTCAGCATCAATGCGCGCTGTCTCGACGCCGGCACGATCGAGGAGATCAGTATCAGCCCGTTCAACGGTCGCGACTGGGAAGCGCAATACCCGAAGGGTCGCGGAGAGTACACGCAGTGATGACACAACCGAGACCGCAGCTGCGGCTCTCCCTGCTCTTCTTCAGCCTATTCCTGCTGGCTGCGTGCGATCCCAAGGACCGCCGCCCCGGCTTGTGGCTGTCTGGGGAGCTCGCGGCCGAACCGGTCACGGACTGGTCGTTCGCGGATGAAGTCCCGGAGATTTTCGTGGAGACACGAACCTGGTACCGGATTCCGCACTCGGTCACCACCGTCTGTGTCGCGCACAACGGAACGCTCTACGTGCCCTCCGTCTACTTCGAAGGCGGCGAGTTTCCCGATGCCCGCTTCTGGAACCGCAACGTGGTTCGCGACCCCCGTGTCCGACTGAAGATTGGCGAGCGCATCTTCGAGCGACAGGCGGTGCTCGTCGAAGACTCCGCCGAATGGAATGACGTGCTCGCTGCCTTCGGCCGGAAGATGCCGTTCTGGAGCGAGCTCGCGGCAAAACCCGAGTCGGAGCGTCCGAAGATCATCTTCTTGCGGATGGATCCGCGAGAGGACGCTGCCTGACTCGCATTCGTGGCCATTAGCCCGCTGCGAGAGATGGCGACCCGTGGCGCGGGTGATTACTCTTCGCCCATGACGACTGACCTACTCGTAAGAATTACGCACGACCCCAGGGTGATGGGCGGACGGCCATGCATCCGTGGGCAACGCGTGACGGTCGGAACGGTCGTTGGCCTTCTGGCCTCGGGTCGCTCGGTCGACGACGTCTTGAAGGCGTACCCCTACCTCGACCGCCTGGATGTGCAGGCGGCGTTGGCGTACGCGGCATGGCGCTCTGAAGAGATTGATGTCCCGCTTAAGACGTCATGAAGATCCTCGTGGACATGAACCTGTCCCCCTCGTGGGTCGGGTTCTTCTCCGCGAACGGTGTCGACGCGGTTCATTGGATGGACCTCGGCCCTGGCAATGCCGACGACGCCACCGTGCTTGCTTGGGCACGCGATCATGGGCACATCGTCTTCACGCACGACCTGGACTTCTCGGCGCTGATCGCTATCGCAGGCTCGAATGGACCAACGGTCCTTCAGGTTCGAACGCAGGACGTACTGCCGGAGGATATCGGCACGAAAGTCCTTACCGTCCTTCGTGAACATGCCGACGCTCTGGATCAGGGCGCCATCGTTACCGTCGTCGAGCACATGTCGCGCGTGCGCGTGCTCCCAATCTATCGACGGGCCAAGTGACCGTCGGCCTGGTTAACATGCGGATGCCCCTGACAAAGGCGGGGGATCGCTATACGCGTGGTATCTGCGTCCTGCCTCACGCCGCACACAAGTAGTCGCTTCCTTCGCGCCAGCCGCGGCTCGTGAGTTCCGCGCGGATCTGTGCGCGCGCTTCTGCGCCGGCGACGGAGACGATGAGCGGAAGCCCGCCCGGAACGCCGAGCTCGTGCGGCGGGATCACCGGTGCGCGCTGGATGCGCTGGCCGATTCGGCCGGGGTGGAGCTCGACGATTGCGTCGGGGTGGCGGTCGTGGGCGCGCAGCGCTTTCGCGAGTGCGCGGCCGGTTGCGCCGTAGCCCCATAACAGGTAGCGGCGGTTGCGCGCAAGGAAGCCGGCGGCCAGGTAGTGCGCCTTGCAGGCAGTGAAACGATCGGCCGAGTAGACGGCGCTGCTCTGCGAGAGGCGGTCGGGGCCGTGTCGCCACGCGAGCAGGCGGCGCGGCACGACGCCGAGCGCGTGGCCCGCGGCGAACAGGCGCAGCACGAGGTCGTAGTCCTCGGGCCAGTCTGCGTCGCGGTATCCATGCGCGCGCAGCACTTCGCTGCGGAGCACGAGCGTCGGGTGGGCGAGTGGACACTCGACGAACGCCTCGCGGTGCACATCGTCCGGCGAGCGGATGCTCGCGAGCCAGCGCTCGTACGCGCGCATGCCGGCGCCGAGCGCGCTGCGCGGGAACAGGCGCACGTGACAGCCGACTCCCGCGAGGCCGGGCGCTTCGTCGAACGCGCGGAGCTGCAGCGCGAGCCGGTCGCGGTGCATGCAGTCGTCGGCGTCGTGGCGCGCGA
>CAZPNB010000316.1:0-9726 GCA_964587305.1 uncultured Spirochaetales bacterium
TGCCGAGCCCGAGCGCGATGTCGCGCCCCCAACGAACTCCGGCGGCCGCGGCCGCTTCATCGAGGAACGCCCAGTGCGCGCCGGCCCATCCGTTCCATCCGAGCGCTGTGGCTGCGAGCAATCCGTAGAAGACGCACGCCGGGCGCAGCAGTGGCGAACGGCCGGCTCCTCCCAGCGGCCGCCTCCGCCGCGTTGACAGCCCCCCCTCGGTCGGTAGCCTCAACAAACCGGCGTCCTCCAGTGAGGCGTCGGATTCATTTTGGGGCCATTCTAGCGGCCACTCCGTCGCGCCCCGGTGTCGATGGGCTACCGCTAGCAGGGTAGGAGCACGGCAGCGAGCATGTCGGAGCGTGTGCCGATGACCCGGCAGGGCTATGACAAGCTCGAGGTCGACCTGCGCCAGCTGAAGACCGTCGAACGCCCGCAGATCGTCAAGGAAATCGAGATTGCCCGCGCACACGGTGACATCTCGGAGAATGCGGAGTTCCACGCCGCGAAGGAGCGGCAGAGCCACATCGAGGGTCGGATCCGCCAGCTCGAGGACAAGCTGGCGCGTGCCCAGGTCATCGACCCCTCGGGGCCGACTCCGAATGCGGTTCGCTTCGGGGTGACGGTGGTGCTGCTCGACGTGGAGACCGACGAAGAGGTGACGTACACGCTGGTGGGCGAGGACGAATCGGACATCGCCACCGGCAAGCTCTCGATCGGGTCGCCGATCGCCCGGGCGCTGCTCGGGAAAACGGTCGACGACGTGGTCCGGGTCGAGGTGCCCAAGGGAACCCGCGAGTTCGAGGTCCGGGACATCCGATTCGAGTGAGCGGGCATCGGAGCAGCGCAAACACGCGCTAGACCCGGACCGGGCTCGTCGGATACCCTGGGCTTTTCCAGGAAGGGTGCGGCCCTCCCATTTCGCGGTGAACCCCCGCCACCGCAGACAGGCGGCTCCCCTTTTGCGCTCGCTTCAGGTCAAGTTCAGTGCGCTGGTCGTCGCATTGCTCGTGACGGCCTGCATGGGGCTCACAGTCCTGGCGACCCGGCACGCGCGGCGCGCGCTCGAGGCCGAGGTGGAGAAGCACGGCCGCGCGCTGGCCTCCAATCTGGCCGGAGCGGCGAAGGAGCCGCTGCTCGACGCCGGGCGGGGCGACTTCGATCCCGAGCTCTCCCTCGACAAGCTGATCCAGGAGCTGGGAACGCGAGAGGGCGTGGTCGCCGTCCGACTGCTCGATCGCGATGGGCGCGTGCTGGCGTCGCGCGATCCGGGGCTGCGGGGTCAGCTGTACGAGAGCCTGTCCGGGCATCCCGAGGCGTCCGACGGCGTGTGGGTGAGCCTCGAGGGACGCCGCCTGCGGGTGGCGGCTCCGGTGCTCTACAGCGACGTGCTGATCGGCGAGGCACAGGTCGAGTTCGACCTGCGCCTGCTCGTCGACCCGGTGGTCGCGAGCAACACGCGGCAGCTCGCGGCCGTGGCCGTGGTGGTCGTCGTGATCGGCGTGCTGGCCGGCCTGGGCTTCGTGACGCTGCTGGTCGGGCCGCTGCGGAGGCTACGGGTGGGCGTCGAGCGCCTGGCCGCCGGTGACGTGACGGTGCGCGTGCCTCCGACGTCGCGGGACGAGGTCGGGGAGCTGACGCGAGCGTTCAACGAGATGGGCAACTCGCTGGAGCAGAAGCAGAAGATCCAGCAGGCATTTGGGCGCTACGTCGATGACTACGTGCTGAACCAGCTGCTCGAGAGCGACGCCCACGAGAAGCAGGTCGGAATCGAGCGCGAAGTGACGATCCTGTTCGCCGACATCCGGCAGTTCACGCGCTTGTCCGAGGGCATGAACGCGAACGACGTGGTGGGTCTCCTCAACGAGTGCTTCCAGCTGATCTCCGACATCATCCTCGGCAGCGGTGGAACGCTCGACAAGTACATCGGCGACTCGGTGATGGCCTACTTCGGCGCGCCGGTCCCCCAGGCCGACCACGCGCTGCGCGCGTTGACCGCGGCGATCGAGATCGAGCGCAGCATGGAGCGACGCAACGCACAGATCGCGTCGAGCCCCGACGGCCGCGTGCCGGTTTCGATCGGGGTGGGGATCCACACCGGTGTCGTCGTCGTCGGCAACATCGGCTCCGACCGGCGCGCCGATTTCACGGCGATCGGCGACGCCGTGAACGTCGCCCATCGCCTCGAAAAGCTGGCACGGCCCGGCGAGATCCTCGTCTCCGAAGCGGTCCAGCGTCAGGCGCGGGGTGCCGCCCGGCTGCGCTTCGAGGGCGAGCGACAGCTCTCGGGTCGCGAGGAGCCCGTGCACGTCTATTCCGTCGACCTAGGCCCGCTCGGCGGCGCGGGGACGGAGGGCAAGGCGGCTCACGAATGATCCGGACGCAGGTCGCCATCGCACTTCTCGCGTGGGGGGCACTGGGGAGCGGCTGCGCGTCGTCCGCGCAGCACGGGGAGCTGCTCTACCGCGCGGGCGATCTGCGGGGTGCGATCGAGAGCTGGCGGGCCGCGGACACGGACGCGCTCGCGCCGCGCATCGCAGCGGTAGAGGCCGAGCTGATGGCGCGCGTAGACGGCACCATCGCGAGCGCGCGCGAGCGCGAGCGCGAAGGGCGATTGGCCGAGTCGCTGCTCGACTACCGACTCGCGCTCGAGCTGCAGCCGGAAGACGATGCGAACCTCGAGCACGTGCAGCAGTTGGCGCGCGGGGTGGAGGCGCAGCGCGCGGTCCTGCTCGACGCCTATCGCCAGGTACGCGCACACGGCGACCTCGTCGCGGCGGAAGAGGCGCTGGAGCAGTTGCGGCGCCTCGACCCGTTCGAGCCCGCCTACCAGTCCGAGGAGCTTCGCCTCCAGGCGGTGATCGCCGAAGAATGGCGCGAGCGGCGTGCGCGAGCGCGCGAGCAGCGGGCCGCCCAGGTGGAATCGCTGGTCGAGGCCGGTCGCGCCGCGTTCGGGGAAGAGCAGCTCGAGACGGCGCTCGACCTGTGGCGCCGCGCACTGATCCTCGATCCGGAGAACGAGCGCGTCCAGGCGTACATCGCGCGGGCCGAGCGGCAGCTCGAGACGCTCGAACAGCTGCGGGCACAACGGGACAGCGGCGCCTAGCTCATGCAGCGGCTTCCGCAGCTCGTCGTGCTCTTCACTTGTGGCATCACCGCCTGCGCGAGCTGGCCAGCACGCCTCGGCGGTGGTGCGCCCGCCAGCGCGCCGGAGCCCGCGCTCGTATACGATCCGCCCGCCGAGATCCCGGCGCCCGAGGCCGTATTGGCGACGGGCGGCCAGTACCGGGAGATCCCGCTGCGCTGGGATCCGGTGCTGATCCCGGGCGTCGCCGGATACGTGGTGGAGAGCAGTGTCGCGGCGTTGGGACCCTTTGCGACGCGCGCCACGCTGCGCGATCGCGGTGTGCTGGCCTGGGTCGATCGCAGCGCGCCGGACGCTCCGCTCGGCGACGGCGCCACCCGTTTCTATCGCCTGCGAAGCTTCGCGCACGACGGCCGCGTGTCGGGAGGCGCATCGCTCGTGGCAGCGGCGACCACGGCGCCGCTGCCCGCGCCTCCCGACGGCATGCGCGCCTGGAGCCGCCAGCCGCGCTCGATCCCGCTGACCTGGAACGCGTCTCCCGACCCGATCGTGGCCGGCTACACCGTCGAGCGCAGCCCCGGACCCGACGGTCCGTTCCAGGTGGTGGCGGAGCTCGACGGACGCCACTCCACGCACCTGCTCGACACCGGCCTCGGCGACCTGCGCGTCCTCCACTATCGCGTGTCGTCTCGCAACCTGGGCGGCGAGCGGGGTGCGCCGGGCGGGGTGCTGCGCGCGGTGACGAAGCCGGCTCCGCTGCCGCCGATCGCGCTCCGGGTCGCGGAGCGACGCCTGGGTGCGATCGCGCTGGTATGGGAGCCGAACGTCGAAACCGATCTGCTCGGCTACCGGCTCCGCCGCTGGCGCGACGGGAAGGCGCCGCGGACGATCCGCTACGTCGGCACAACGCAGATCGGCGCCGAGGACGTGTACGTCGGCTCGGAGAAGACCTACGACTACGCCGTGGTCGCGGTGGATCGGGATGGGCTCGAGAGTCGACCGTCGGCGGCGGTGCGCGTGACGAGCCTCGGATACGAGTGGCGGGCCTCGGCGAGCCCGACCGAGGTTCGGCTGACCTGGAATCCGCGATCGGATGAGGGCTTCGTGCGGGCGCGAGTGACGCGTTCGAGCGCGCCGTGGCGAGAGAGGACGTTCCTGACCGAGAGTGCGGAGCTTCGCGATCGCGACGTCTCGCCGGGCCACGCGTACCGCTACCAGATCGTGCTCGAGCACGCGGACGGACACTCGGCTCCGGCGTCGCGTCCGATCGCCGTGGAAGTACCACGGCAAGGCTTCGTTGAAATCCAGCCCCCAGCCTCTAGACTCCGGCAGCCCGAAGGCAATCCCCGGTAGCTCAGCTGGCAGAGCAAGCGGCTGTTAACCGCTGGGTCGTAGGTTCGAGTCCTACCCGGGGAGCCATGCTGCCGGGTCCGGCGACGACCGGCGAGAAGGGGATCCAGAGGCATGACTCGTATCAACGCCGTCGCCACCTTCCTCACCGCCGCGGCCTTCGCGGTCGCGGGCGTGGCGAACGCGGAGACAGCGTGGGTGAAGGACGAGCTGAGGCTCAACCTGCGCACCGGTCCCGGCATCCAGTACCGGATCAAGGGGTTCATCCAGACCGGCGACTCGGTCGCGATCGTCGATCGGCGCGAGGCGTGGGTACAGGTACGCACCTCCGAGCAGGGCGATGGTTGGATCGAGGATGGCTTCCTCTCGGCGGAGCCCCCGGCCGCGATGCGGCTGGCCCGCACGGAGGCCGAGACCGCCGAGTTCCGCGGTCAGTTCGCGTCGCTCACCGAGCGGGTGAAGCAGCTCGAGACCCAGAACGGCGAGCTCACCGCGACGGACGGAACCCAGCGCGAGGAAATCGAGACGCTCACCCGGGAGAATTTCGAGCTGCGGGCGGGCGCGCGCTGGCCCGAGTGGATCACCGGTGCGGGCATCCTGTCGGCAGGTATGTTGATGGGCGCGATCCTGCAGAGCGTGAACGGGCGCCGATCGCGTCCGCGGATCCGGCTCTAGCGCTCACACGTACGCGACGGGCTCCGCGTCGCCGCGCAGGTAGGCCGACACCACGCAGCAGCCGAAGTCGGCCGCGCGGATCACGGTTTCGATGTCGAGCTGCTCCGGAAGATCGCCGTGGGCGCGGAAGCCGCGCGGGAGGCCGTTCGCCTCGAGCGCGATCAGCGACAGCACGTGCCCACCCCGCTGTGCGGCGACCTGCCCCCCGGTGTCGATCGCGAGATCGGCCGGCGACACCGGACCGTAGCTGCCGCCGGCGGCGACGCGGCGCGCCAGCTCGATCAGCGAGGGCGGATAGGCGGTGCGGGAGAACGCCCCTTCGCTGCGCACGTAGTGCAAGCCACCCCCGCCGACGCAGCTCCAGTTCACGAACGCCGTCGTGTCCATCCGCCACTCGGGGTGGGCCTCGAGCAGCGCGCGCATGCCTTGCGATCCGGTCTGCCCCGCCCCGGTCGCTGCGCACCACAGCTCGACGTCCGGCGGCAACTGCGCGGCCAGCTGCTCCACGGCGGACAACATCGCCGCCACACCCGACGCGTTGTCGTTCGCGCCAGCAGAACCGGACGCCCGCGCCCAGCACGCCGCCGCGATCGCGACGACGGCCAGCGCGGCGCCGACGAGCGCGCGCGCGATCGCGACGATCGCGCCGTCCGCCCCGAGAGCGGAGGCGGCGGTCACCAGCGCAGCCGCGCCGAGCAGCAGCATCGGCAGCGCGCTGACGCCGCGCGGAGGCCGACCGCCCGGTCGCGGGGACACGAAGCGATCCACGAGCCGGCCGGCGAACAGCCGGCTCGCCTGCGCGGCGTCGAGATGAGCCGTCAGCACGACGCGCCGGCGTGGCCGCGTCGATCCGACCCGACCCACGACGTTCTGCGAATCGCGCGCGGACCACCCGCGCGTCAGCAGCGGCGCCCCGCCCGAAGCCTCACGCTGGAACGACAGCGCGGCAAAACCCGCGAGCGCAGCGCCGGCGATCCCGCCCGCGGCGCAGCCGAGCGCCGCGAGGCCCAGGTGTGCCGCCCACACCCAACCCGGCCGCGGCCGCGACGGCACGGACGCGAACGCGATCTCGTCGAGGCCCAGCTCGCGCAGCCAGGATTCCACCCGTCGTCCCGCCTCGCCTTCCTGATCGGTGCCGGCGAAGCGGCCGGAGAGCTCGGCCTGCAGGCGGATCCAGTGGAACGCGCGGATCTGACGCTCGAGACTCTTCTCGAGCCGCTCCGATCGCACCGAGTCCATCACGCGATGCCGCCCCCCATCCAGCGATCTCGCACATCGAACCCACGAAGTCAATCGGGATCGCCGACCGACACGAGAGCCCCGTTCACAGCGGGCGGTAGCGCTCGCGGGCCTCCTCGGGCGCGAGATGCGCGGCGGCGGCGATCGCGGCGAGCGTCGCCGGGTCGGCGAGATCCTCAGCGGTGATCCGTTCCTGAAGAGCGAGCGCGTTGCGGTAGGAGTCGGAGGTCGTGTCCACGCCGCGAACGCGCGACTTCTTCGTCACCGGGTCGATGATGTCCCTGAACGGCACCGGGACGATCCGGCCCGCCTGCCGCGTGATCAGCACGCTCGAGCGACCCGCGAGCAGCGTGTCGACGGCGCCGACGCCCAGGTCGCGGGTGTAGTCGCGATCGAAGGCGGTCGGATAGCCGCAGCGCAGCTCGTATCCGACGTCCTTCTCGCCGATCGTCACCTTCACGCCGCGCGCCGCGAGCGCGTCGGTGACGGCGGCACGCAGCACGCGCGCCAGCGGCACCTCGGCCAGCCGGATGTGCCCGTGCTCGTCGCGCGGCACGCCGGCGAGCAGCGGGTCGTTCGGATCCATCGCGGAGGCGACTCCCTCGGCGATCACCGCGACGCCGTCGGGGCGCCCGCGAGCCAGGCGCTTCACGATCGCGCCCTCCAGCGTGCGCGCGACGTCGTCAATCGCGATCGGCGCGTTCGGGAACTCCTCGGGAATCAGTGTGACGGGCGCGCCGGCTGCCTTGCCGGCGCCCAGCGCGAGATGGCCCGCCGAACGGCCCATCATCACGATGAAGAACCAGCGGTTCGTGCTCTCCATGTCGACCAGGATCCGCTCGACGACGGTGGTGGCGTGCTCGCGCGCGGTCTCGAAGCCGAAGGTCGGCACGCCTTCGGGCAGCGGCAGGTCGTTGTCGATCGTCTTCGGGACGTGGGCCACCTGGATGCGACCGTTCGCCTGCTCGGCCACGCGGCTCGCGGAGGAGGCGGTGTCGTCGCCGCCGATCGTGATCAGGTGGTCGATGCCGAGCGCGTCGAGCGACTTCACCACGTTCGCCAGGTGTTCGGGCTTCTTCGTCGGGTTCGCGCGCGACGTGTGGAGGATCGAGCCGCCCACCAGATGGATGCGCGCGACCGCGTCGGCCTCGAGCAGCGCCACGTGGCTCGTGTCGCCCTGCATGATCCACGAGAAGCCGTCGAGGATCCCGATCACGCGGTGGCCGCGCCGGAGCGCGCGCGTGGCCGCGGCGCCGATCACTCCGTTGATCCCCGGCGCGGGGCCGCCACCCACTGCGATGCCGAACGTGCTCATCGGCGCCAGCGCGCGACCCAGCGCGCCGCTCCGGTCGCCGGACGGCCCCCCGCGGCGGGCGACGGAGTGCCCCAGAGCTCATCCGCCGCGTCGAGCGCACCGGCCGGCGCGAGCTCCAGCCGGTCGCTGACCCCGAGATCGCCGAGCACCTCGTTCGTCAGCTCGCGAAACTGCGCGTGGATCTCGGTGCCCTTGGCGTGGTGCAGGATCGACAGCGGTTTGCTGCTCCCCGAGTTCAGCGCCTCGACGCGCGGGCTGCGCGACAGCGCCGTCTTGTAGTACGTCCAGCCGCGGCGGCGCACCTCGTCGCGCAGCCGCACGAACAGCGTCGGCCCGTCGCTGCCTCCAATCCGGCTGCGCCGGTCGACCAGCGTGAACACGACGCGCGCGCGCGCGGTGCCGATCCCCTGCCGTTCGAGCAGTCCGGTGATCTTCGCCGCCTCTTCGAGCGAAGACCAGTCCGCGATCGGGATCAGGATGCGATCGGCCGCGTGGTAGGCGTTCTGGGTCAGCGTCTCGAGATCGCTCTTGGTGTCGAGGATCACGAGGCCCGGCCATTCCGTCTGCTCGAGGATGCGCGCGAGCGTCCGCGGGTCGGTCGCGCGCGCCTTCAACAGCGCCACGTCCGGTGGCGACGGCACGAAGTGCACGCCGTACTGGCCGAGCTGCGCCGCACGGGACAGGCTGCGCTCGGCCCAGGCGTGCTTCAGGTTGCCGTCGCCGGGCCGCGGCTCGCGCAGCGCGAACATCCGGTCGAGCGTGCCCTGATCGTCGAGCCCGACGACCAGCACCGGGAGGTCCTCGCGCAGCGCGCGGGTGTAGATCGCCAGGTTGGTGGCGAGCGTCGTCTTGCCAACGCCGCCCTTGTTGGACGAGATGGTGATCACCGGGCCGCGCGGCGGGGCCGAAGGAGAGATCATGTCGGCGGGAAATGTACCCTTCGGTTAGCATCGCGTCATGCGAGCCGTGGGCGTGATTCCGGCGCGTTACCAGGCATCGCGCTTTCCCGGCAAACCACTCGCCGCGATCGCCGGAATCCCGATGATCCAGCGCGTCTGGCAGGCTGCGCGCGGAGCGAAATCGCTCGATCGGGTGATCGTCGCCACCGACGACGCGCGGATCGCCGACGTCTGCCGGAGCTTCGGCGCCGAGGTCGTGCTGACACGCGCCGATCACCCGAGCGGCACCGACCGGATCGCCGAGGTGGCGGCGCGTCTTTCCGATGACGTGATCGTGAACGTGCAGGGCGACGAACCGCTGATCGAGGGCTTCGTGATCGACGCGGCGATCGAGGCGCTCGCCCTGGACCGCGAGGCGGCGATCGCCACCGTCGTCCACACCGCAGATGCCGGCGCGCTCGCCGACCCTAACCGCGTGAAGGTGGTGCTCGACCGCCGTGGCCGCGCGCTCTACTTCTCGCGCAGCGCGATTCCGTTCACGCGCGAGGGCCGCGAGCCCCCCATCTGCTGGCAACACGTGGGGCTCTACGCGTATCGCCGCCCGTTCCTGCTGCGCTTCGCCGGGCTCTCGCCGACCCCCGCTGAGCAGGCCGAGGGGCTCGAGCAGCTGCGCGCGCTGGAGCACGGCTTCGCGATCCGCTGCGCGGTGGTGGAGGGCTGGCGCAGTGCTTCGGTCGACGTGCCCGCGGACGTGGCGCGAGTCGAGGCGCGCCTCGTGGAACGCCGCGCGTGACCGGCGCCCTCGACGCGAGCGCCGTGCGCGAATGGGGCCGGCTCTACTCCAACTGGGGCCGCTGGGGGGCCGACGACGAGCTCGGCACGCTGAACTTCATCACCCCCGACCGGGTGCTCGCCGCGGCGAGCCTGCCGCGCAGCGGTCAGGTCGTCTCGTGCGCGCTGCCGTTCGGCACAGACGGCGCCGCGCCGCACGGCGCCCGCTGGCAAGTGCTCGCGCGCACCGCGCGCGACGGGCTCGCCTACAACGACCGCGAGATCGCCGCGCTCCCGGTGCACGGCGCGCGGGCGGGCTCGATCGATCGCCAGGGCGACGGCGTCGTCGGGCGCGCCGTGCTGCTCGATCTGCCGCGCATGCTGCGCCGGCCGTGGCTCGAGGA
>CAZPNB010000317.1:0-2616 GCA_964587305.1 uncultured Spirochaetales bacterium
CGAGCGCCAGCGCGAGCACGCCCACAGGCGTGATCCAGTCGATCGCGGTCAGCGCGGCGAGCAGCGCCGACAGCGCGGCGACTGCGCCGTAGCTGGCGAGCATGATCCGCTTGCGGTCGAAGCGATCGGCCGCGACGCCCGCCAGCGGCGCCAGCGCGAACGCCGGGATGAACAGCGCGAAGAAGAGCAGGCCCAGCCAGATCGGCTGGTTGTGCGAGAGCTCGACCATCAGCCCCTGCATCCCGATGTGCGAGATCCAGAAGCCGGTCTGGTTCACCATGAACGCGGCGAACAGCAGGCGGTAGGGGCGATGCGACAGCGCGCGGAACGCACGGCCGCGCGTCGAGCCGAGGAAGCCGGGCGCGCCGGAAGCGGACACGCCCATCGCCACCGGGTCGGCGGGGTTGAGCGCAGCATCGCCCGGGTTGGCCCCGAGGCTCTCTTCGACGTGGGTCTTGACCATGGTGGAGCGGGTGCCGGCGGGCGTCCGGCCCCGAGAACGCGGCAGTCTATCGCACCCCTGCGTTACGCTCGAACGCCCGCGCGCGGGCAAGCCGTCCGACCGCGCGCAGCGAGGCGCTGCCGAGTGTAGATCGGACAGAAGGGGGATCCGATGATCGATCTGGGTCGTGACGGCGACGTGTTCGTGCTGCGCATGGACGCCGGCGAGAACCGCTTCCTGCCCGACTTCATCGCCGCATGGCACGCCGCGCTCGACGAGGTGGAGAAGGCCGCTGCGCCGAAGGCGCTGGTGACGATCGGCAGCGGCAAGTTCTACTCGAACGGGCTCGACGTCGAGTACATGATGAAGTGCGGCGACATCGACGCCTACGTCTCGAGCGTGCTCGCGATCATGAAGCGCGTGCTGGTGTTTCCCGCGTACACGGTGGCGGCGGTCAACGGTCACGCGTTTGGCGCTGGCGCGCAGGTGGCGCTCGCCCACGACGCCCGCGTGATGCGCACTGGCCGCGGCTTCTTCTGCATGCCCGAGATCGACATGAAGGCGCACCTGCACCCAGGGATGACGGCGCTGATCCAGGCGCGCCTGCCGCACCAGAGTGCCCACGAGCTGATCGTCACCGGGATGCGTTACCCGGCCGAGCGCGCGCTCGAGCGGCGGATCGTCGACCGCGCCGTCTCCGAACAGGAGCTTCTGCCCGCGGCGGTCGCGATGGCGGCCGAGTGGGCGGCGAAGGCCGATCCCGCGATGAGCGCGCTCAAGCGGGGCCTGTATCCGCGCGTGCTCGAGGCGTTCAGCGCCCGGCTCGCGAGCTGACGGCCGAAGCGCGTCGCGGTCGCGGATGGATCCGCTCACCGAGACCGCGGTCTGCCGCCTCGACGCGATCCCCGACGGCGGTGCGCGCGGCTTCGTATTGCCCGACACAGGCGACGGCGTGGTCCGGATGATCGTGCTGCGCAGCGGGGCGTCTGTGTGCGCGTACCGCAACCAGTGTCCGCACCGCGGCACGCCGCTCGACCTGCGTCCCGACGACTTCCTCGACCGCGAGGGCAGACACCTTGTGTGCGGCACCCACGGCGCGATCTTCCGCAAAGACGACGGCTACTGCCTCGCCGGCCCATGCGCCGGCGACCAGCTGTCGCCGATCGAGGTGCGCGTGGAGAACGGGATCGTGCTGGCGGAGATTGCCGACTGAGCGGCGTCACGCCCGGATATCTCACGCCTTTCTCGGGCTCAGCAGCAGCACGCTTCGGGGAGTGGCCCGGAGGCGCGAGATCAGGAGTCGTTCGAATACGCGTTGAAAACACCGGGTATTTTCAACGCGTACAAGAATCACGCCGCCTGTTCTCAGTCAGGCTCGATGGGAGACACATCGTTTGCGCCCGCCACGGCGCGATCCTCGACAACGACGATGGCTACTGCCTCGCCGGACCGTGCGTCGGCGACCAGCTGTCGCCGATCGCGGTGCGCGTGGAGAACGGGATCGTGCTGGCGGAGATCTAGAACGGCGCGAACCGGAGCGGCAGCGCGGCGAAGCCGCGGAAGAACTCGGAGCGCAGGCGGCGGATGCCGGACTCGTCGATCTCGTAGTCGGGCATTCCGCGCAGCAGCTCCTCGAGCAGCACGCGGCCTTCGAGGCGCGCGACGTGCGCGCCGAGGCACATGTGCTGGCCGTGGCCGAACGACAGGATGCGCGGCGCGCGGCGGCGCACATCGAAGCGGTCGGGGTCGGCGAACTCGCGTTCGTCGCGGTTGGCAGAGCCCCACAGGAAGAGCAGGCCGCTGCCTTCCTTCAGCGTATGACCGTGCATCGTGAAGGCGCGCGCGATCGTTCGGCCTAGCATTTGCGTCGGCATATCGATCCGCAGCGTCTCGTGAAACGCGTCCGGGATCAGCGACGGATCGGCCGCGCACGCGGCGCGCTGCTCCGGGTTCTGCGCCAGGCGCCACAGCGCCGCCGAGAACACCTTCGGGAAGGTTTCGGTGCCGCCGATCACCAGCATGTTCAGGTGCACCGCGACGCGCATGTCGTCGGCGCGCTCGCCGGCGATCTCCTCGTTGTGGAGCTTGTGCAGCAGGCTGCCCTCGGGCGCGCCGCGCGCGCGCATCTCCTTCGAGAGGCGGAACAGGTACATCGCGAGCTCTTTCGCGGCGTC
>CAZPNB010000318.1:0-2534 GCA_964587305.1 uncultured Spirochaetales bacterium
GGCGAGCAGGCGGCGGCCTGCGCACTGGTGCTGTTTTTCACGGTGCTGAATTGTCTGGGAGTCGCTCGCACGGCGCGGATCCAAAATGTTCTGACCGCGATGAAGGTGCTGGTACTGGCGGCGTTCTCCACCGCGCTCTGCACCTGGCTGTGGAACTGGGCGCTGCACCGCACCCGAGCCAGCACGATGGGTGTGCTGATCTTCGCGCAACCCGTGGTTGGCGTCGCCGCCGGAACCTTCGTTCTCGGCGAGCGCGCCGGCCCGCTCGCGCTGCTCGGCGCGGTAGTGATCCTCGCCGGTGTCGCGCTCGAGGTGCGGCGGCGCGGGTGATCGTCATCCAGACCGACGCTTCGCGGATGGGTTGGGCGTGATCTATGTTGGCACAGCCGCGCCCTGGGTGAACGCCATGCAGCTCTACGACAACCCCTTCAGCCCCTACGCCTTCAAGGTGCGCGCGGCGCTCTACGAGAAGGACATCGAGCACGAGAAGTGCCTGATCCGCACCCACGCCGACCGCGAGACTCTGCTCAGCGTGAACCCGCGCGGCGAGGTGCCCGCGCTCGTCGACGGCGGCGCGGTGCTCAGCGATTCGAAGGTGATCTGCGCATACCTCGAGGAGCGCTACCCGAACCCGGCGCTCTATCCGCGCGACCTCGCGTTGCGCGCGCGCTGCCGCATTCTCGAGCTGAAGTCCGACACCGAGATCGACGCCTGCCTGTTCGTGCTCGGGCTGCTGAAGCTCCTGCGTCCGGATCTCGCGAAGGACGTTCCCGAATCGCTGCCCCGCACCGAGGAAGCGCTCGCGCGCCACTATCACTACCTCGAGCGCGAGATCGCGGGTCGCGAGTGGCTGCTCGATTCTTTCTCGCTCGCCGACATCGCGCTGACGCCGCATCTGCGCTCGGCGGCGTTCATGGGCTGCCCGCCCGGTACGGAGCATCCGGCGCTGGCGGCGTGGCTCGAGCGCGGGTCGAAGCGGCCGAGCCTCCGGCGCGCGATGCGCGAGCTGGCCGAGGGCTATGCGGCCTCGCAGCAGCCCGACAGTCTCTTCGATCCGAAACGCCTCCACTGGCGCAACGATCGCATCGAGTTCGCTCTGCGCGTGGGGCTCGGGCCGTGGCTGCTGGAGGAGCTCGCCGCGGACCGCGCGTTTCTGTCGCCGATTCCGTAGCGAGGCTTCGATGAAAACCGTCCATGGCGCGTGGGCGCCCGGGTTCGAGGGGGTAATCGAGGCGTTTACAGTCAATCTCGCCGAGGAGGAGGTGAACGCTTCGTGCTGCGTCTACGTGGAGGGCGAGCGAAGTCGAACCGCTAGGGCTCGATGAGCACCTTCCCCGACACACTCGCGTCGCGCGCGGTCTCCAGCGCTTCCTCGAAGCGCGCGAGCGGGAAGCGGTGCGTGATCGCCGGCGAGAGATCCACCTCGGAGAGCATGCGCACCATCTCGCTGTAGTCGTCCGGATAGGCCATCGAGCCGGCCAGCGTGAGCTGCTTGGCCATCACCAGAAGGAAGTCGACCGGCTCGGGCTTGCGATGCAGCGCGACGATCGAGATCCGAGCGCCTGGGCGCGCCTGCGGGATGATCGACGCGATCACCTGTGGCGCGCCCGACGCCTCGATGTACGCGTGCGTACCGGTGGTGGAAACCGTGCCGAGCCATGACGCGGTGCCGTGCAGCTCGCGCAGCGGAGCCCAGACATCGCCGTCACCGGCGTTCAGCGCGAGCGAAGCACCCAGCTCGCGCGCGATCGCCAGGCGCGTCTCGGAGAGATCGACGATCGCGACGTCGTCGAAGCCGCGCCAGCGCAGCACGGCCAGCGCCATCAGTCCGATCGGTCCGGCGCCGAAGATCGCGACCTTCTCGCCGGCGGCGAGCGGCGCGCGATCGACCGCGTGCATGCCGACGCCGAGCGGCTCGGCGAGTGCGGCGCGGTCGAACGGAAGGTCGTCGGGGATCGGGAACAGCGCGTCGCCGGCCTCGACCTCGGGCACCAGCACCTCCGGGCTGAACGCGCCGCCGGCGCCGCCGTTCCCGATGTTGTTGCCCGCGGCGAGCGGGTTCACCACCACGCGCATCCCCGCCCGGTAGCGCGTCACCTCGCCGCCGACGCGCGCGACCACCGCCGAGAACTCGTGGCCGAGCGGCGTCGGCTCGGGGCGCGGGCCGGCGACGCCGCCGAGCGAGATGTAGCCGAGGTCGCTGCCGCACACGCCGCACGCCTGCACGCGCACCACCGCGTCGCGCGGGCCGGGCGCTGAAGTCTCCACCTCGTCGAGGCTGACCTTTCCGGGCCCATGGATGCGGAGCTGCAACATGGTCGTCCGTCCTGTTCTCGGGGTGCCGTCATTCTATCCGAATGGCAGTAGCGATTGATTCCCGGACACGCGACGCTCCGCGACTCGCGAAGGGCACTGCATGTTCTACGGCTGGCGGATGGTCGGGGTCGCCTTCTTCGCGCACCTGGTGTCGTCGGGGCTCGGCTTCTTCGCGCTGCCGCGCCTGCTGGTGCCGCTGGCCGACGAGTTCTCGGGCG
>CAZPNB010000319.1:0-12126 GCA_964587305.1 uncultured Spirochaetales bacterium
CGAGGGCCTTGGCGAGGTTGGCCTGCGCCTTCTGATCCTTGCACCTGAGCGAGAGCGAGATCACCGGGTTCGGCACGTACATCGAGGTCATCGAGACCTGGATCGACTCGTCCGTGAAGGTGTCGCCCGACGCGCAGTCGATGCCGAACATCGCGATGATGTCGCCGGCGAACGCCTCGTCGAGCTCCTCCAGCTCCGCAGCGTGCATGCGGCCGAGCCGCCCGACCTTGTGCCGGCGCTTGGTGCGGCTGTTGACGATGCTGCTGGCGCGCCCGATCCGCCCCTGGTAGACGCGCAGGTAGGTGAGCTGCCCGTAGCGGCCGTCCTCGAGCTTGAACGCGAGCGCGACGAGCGGCTTGTTCGGGTCGGACGCGAGCGTGATCGGCGCCTCGTCGTTGGAGAGGTCGACCGCGGTGTTCTCGACGTCGGTCGGGCTCGGCAGGTAGCGGGTGACGGCGTCGAGCAGCGGCTGCACGCCCTTGTTCTTGTAGGCCGAGCCCATGAACACCGGCGTCAGGCGATGGGTGAGCGTGCCCTTGCGGACCGCCTCGTGGATCAATTCCTCGGTCACCTGCCCCTCGAGGATCGCCTCGGTCAGCTCGTCGGAGTACAGCGACACCGCGTCGAGCATCGTCTCGCGCGCCGCTTCGGCCTGCTGGCGCAGCTCCGCCGGGATCTCCTCGCGCCGCATCTTCTCGCCGTTCTCGCCGTCGAAATAGATCGCCTGCATCGCGACCAGATCGATCACGCCTTCGTGCTTCACCTCGAGTCCGATCGGAAGCTGCATCAGCACCGCGTTGTGCTTGAGCTTCTCGACGAGCTGCTTGGCAACCCGCTGCGGGTTGGCGCCGGAGCGGTCCAGCTTGTTGATGAAGGCGAGCCGCGGAACCTTGTAGCGGCGCATCTGGCGATCGACGGTCAGCGACTGCGATTGCACGCCGGCGACACCGCACAGCACCAGCACAGCGCCGTCCAGCACGCGCAGCGAGCGCTCGACCTCGATCGTGAAGTCGACGTGGCCGGGCGTGTCGATGATGTTGATGTGGTGGCGGTTCCACTCCGCATGCGTGGCCGCGGAGGCGATCGTGATGCCGCGCTCGCGCTCCAGCTCCATGAAGTCCATCGTGGCGCCGACTTCGTCCTTGCCCTTCACCTCGTGGATGCGGTGGATCCGGTTCGTGTAGAAGAGGATCCGCTCGGTGAGGGTGGTCTTGCCGGAGTCGATGTGCGCGCTGATGCCGATGTTCCGCAGTTTCGACAGCTCGACCATGGCTTCGCCTCGTGCGTTCCGCGTTCGTCCGCCGCGGATGCGGGTATGAGTTCGCGCCCGCTCCACGACATCGCTGGCATCGTGGCGAGGTCGTACGGGGTTTCGGGCTTTTCCGTTCGGCCGGCGGAGCGCAGAAGTTTAGAGGGGACAAGGGGTTTTTCAAGGGAGGCGCACGTGGCGCATGTGGTGGGCCAGCGCGGCCTCGGAATAGGCGTGCTCCGGGGCGATCACGCAAGCGCGCCGGGCGGCGCACGAGACCGCGCACGCCGCCAGGTGAACGCGCGTCGCGGCGCAGCGAGTGGCGTCGAAGCCCCCCGGTGCAACCGCCGCTCCGGGACACGCGGCGACACACGGCGCCGGACAGCCCCGACACGGGTCGAACTCGACCTGCTCTGCCACGGCGCCTTCCCACAGGGCGCGGGTGAGCACGATCGCCCGCAGCGACAGCCAGGGGCCGTAGACGGGGTGGACGAGCAGGCCGAGCCGACTCGAAGCCCCGAGCCCGGCGAGGCGCCCGAGCGCCACGAAATCGGCGTGGACGCCGCCCCGCTGCTCGAAGGCGAGCAGCACCCGGCTGGCCTTCCCGGCCCGCTCGAGGCAGGACGCCGCGACCTCGGTCACGCGGCGCGTGTAGGCATCCAGCGGGTCGGGGCTCGTCTCGAACTCGGACGAACGCGAGAACGCATCCCATAACGAGCGGCCGCCGCTCGCGACGACGATCGCAGCGCGCGCGCCGGGCAGCAGCTGGCGACTGCGCCACGCGTCGGGAACGGCCTCGTCGTAGCGCTCGATCGCGAGCGGCGCGCGCAGACCGAGGCCGGCAGCGTCGAGCGCCGCTGCGAAGCGCCGCCGCGCGTCGCCAACCACGCTCAGGTGAGCCGGTCTCCGACCCGGAGCGCTTCCGCAGCAGGGCGCTTGCCGCCGTCGCCGATCCGGACCCGGCCGATCCGAAGCAGACCACCGCGAGCCGCGACGAGCGCCGCGCCGCTGTCGAGACGCACCACCTCACCGGCACCCGCGGCCGTCGCGCTCGCCGAGTCGGCATCGGCGTGACTTCCGTCGTAGCAGCGGACGACTTCGCCACCGCGCAGCGCCCAGGCCCCTGGCTGTGGATCGCAGCCGCGGATCCAGCGGTCGAGCTCCGCCGCGTCCTTCTCCCAGTCGAGGCGGGCCACCGCGTCGTCCACCAGGCCTTGATGGTTCGCAGAGGCATCGTCCTGCGCGCGGAAGACGGCGGTGCCCGCGTCGATCGCGGCGACCGCCAGCGCGATCGCGTCCAGCCCCAACCCGTAGAGCTTGTCGAAGTAGAGACTCGCCGAGGTGTCGGTCGGCGAGATCGGCACACCACCCTTCTGCACCAGGATCGGGCCGGTATCGACGCCGGCGTCGGGCCGGAACACGGTGACGCCGGATTCGCGCGCCCCGAGCAGGATCTGCCAGGCCAGCGCGTTTCCGCCGCGGAAGCGCGGCAACAGCGAGGGGTGGAAACACAGCGAGCCGTGGACCGGGCCGTCGACGATCTCCGGCGGCAGGATCGCCGTGACGAACGCGAGCACGTTCAGCTCGGCGCCCAGCTTTCTGTGCTCGTTCACGAGCTCGGGAATCGCCACGCCCTTGCGGCGGAAGCGCGCGTGACGGATCAGCGGGAGACCTCGCTGCGCGGCCTCGGCGGCGAGCGGGTCGGGGCGTGCGCCCTCCGGCGGTGTGTATACCCCGACCAGATCGTGACCCGCCTCGAGCAGACGCACTAACGTGTCGCGGCCGAACGGCGCCTGTCCGAAGAGCGCGATGCGAAGCATGAAGAGAGGCTACCGGGTCCGGCTGCGGTCGCCGACCCGACCCCGCACCTCGGCGGGCACTCCGAAGGCGAGGCTGTGGTCGGGCACGTCGCGGGTCACCAGCGAGCGCGTGCCGACGATGCAATGGCTGCCGATCCGAACCCCTTTCAGAACGGTCACGTCCGATGCGACCCAGGAGTGATCGCCGATCTCGACCGGCGCGATCTGCTCGGGCCGCTCCGCGTCGAAGTCGTGCTGATCGGAGTCGAACACCCGCGAGCCGAGCCCCACCCACGCGCGACGGCCGAGGCGCAGGCTGCGCTTGGCGCTCAGGTGACAGCCGTTCAGGAAGGCGTCCGGTCCGGTGCGGAGCTCTGCGCCGGCAAAGGCGACCAGGCGCACCGGCTCCGTCTCTCCGCGCAGCCAGGTTCCGGGGCCGATCTCGATCACCGCATCGCGCCCGGCGATCACGACCAGTCCGCCCGGCGTCCGATCGGCGTGTACGCCCGCGCCGAACACGACCCGCGCGCCGGGCTCCAGCACGTAGCGACCCGCCGCGAGGTTCGTGCTCGCTCCGGCCTCGAACACGAGACCGGGGTGGAGCGCGCGCAGGCGCAGTAGCCGCAGGCGATCCCAGCTCTGGAGGGCCCGGAGCTGCACGACCCGGAGCGGGTTCGCCGGAAGCCAGGCGGCGACAGCCACGACGGCTCAGCCCGTCGGGTTCTGACCTTCTCGCAGCCGGAAGGTGATGAAGCCGTGGGACGGATCGTAGGGCGAGAGGCCGACCTGGACGCGATCGCCCGGAATCACGCGGATCCGGAAGCGGCGCATGCGACCCGAGAGCTGAGCCGTCACGGACTGTCCAGCCTCGAGGGTGATCTGATAGCGCCCGCCGCCGAGAATCTTCTCGACGGTGCCGTTCGCCTGGATGAGATCTTCGCGCGCCAATCTATTCGCGGCTCCCCACGTACACGCGGCTCCTGATGCTTCCTGCCGAATCCGCCCGGCCCGCTGCGAGACGCGCCGCAGGGTAGCCGCTCCGGGCGCGCGTTGCAGGGTGTTTGGCGCGGCCGTGGGCGTGGCGGGTTTTCGGCCGAGCGTCACCATCCGGCCGATGATCGGGGTCAAGCTCGCGCTGCTCGTCGCGCTGCTCGCCGCAGCGCTCGTCTGCGGCGCTCTCCCGTTGCGCCGACGCGGCGGCGCCGACCCCGGAGCCGCGCGTCTGCTCGACTGGGGCAACGCGTGTGCGGCGGGCATCTTCCTCGGCGCGGGCTTCGTGCACATGCTGCCCGATGCGACCGACGCGTGGCAGCGACTCGGCTGGAGCTACCCGATCGGCACTCTGCTCGCGGCCGTCGCGATCGTGGCGATGTTGCTGTTCGAGCACGTGCTCCCGCCCGAAGACGCGCACCACGCGCTGCACGCCCCTTCCGCCAATCGCTTCGGCCCGCTCGATTCGCGCACCGGCTCGCCGCGCGCGGTCTACGCGATCCTGACCGCGCTCTCGATCCACTCGCTGCTGGAAGGGCTCGCGCTCGGCGCGCAGCGCGAGCTGCGCAGCGCACTCGTGATCTTCGCGGCGATCCTGGCGCACAAGTCCGTGGAGGGCTTCGCGCTGGGCGTGAGCCTCGCCCGGAACGCGATGCCCGGAGCGCGCGCCGCGGCGCTGCTGGCGCTGTTCGCCGCCGCGACGCCGGTCGGCATCGTGGTGGGTGCTTCGGTGGACGTCTTCGGCGGTCCGGTGCGCCTCATCTGCGAGGCGACGTTCCTCTCGCTCGCCGCCGGCACCTTTGCGTACGTCGCGACGCTCGACATTCTGCGCGAAGAGTTCCACGAGCCCAGCGGCCGCTTCGCCAAGTGGCTGTGGGTGGCGGCCGGCACCGGGGTGATGGCGCTGCTCGCGCTGTGGGTGTGAAGCTCGTAGGGCGGATTACGCACCGCTAATCCGCCCTACGGATTGGTCTCACGCGGTAGCCGAGGCGCGCCTGCACCGCGCGGCAGCGGCTCGCGATCTCGTCCCGGCTCGCCCCGCCGAGATTGATCACCGCATAGCGGTAACTCGCGCCGTCTTCGCCGAGCTCGAAGTCGGCGAGCTCGTCGCCGGAGCGGCACTCGGACCAGACGATCGTCTCGGGAAACAGGCGCTCGGCCGCCGCGACGTCGGCCTCCCCCGGCGCCGCCTCCACGGTGGTGGGCTCGAACACGCGCAGCGGAACGCTCGCGGCTGCCGCGTAGCGCCCGCGGCCCTTCATCAGCCGGGGCCGCGCTCCGGTGCAGAGCGCCAGTGCGATCTCGTACGTGTTGGTCCCGTCGACCTTCTGGTAGAGATCGGCGAACTGACCGCAGATGCGCGGGTTCACCTCGACGATCGAGATCCGGTCGGCCGTCGAGTCGACCATCATCTCGATGTTGAAGAGGGTCTGTTCCAGCCCGAGTGCTATGACGACGTCGCAGGCGATCGCGCCGATTCGATCCTGCACCGGGCCCGGCAGCGCCGACGGATAGTCGAAGCGCGCGAAGCTCCGGTTCGGATGCAGCGCCGAGTCGACGATCCCGAACACCCGGGCCTCTCCTTCGGACACGTATCCCTCCACCGTCACCAGGTCCCCGTCGAGCAGATCCTCGACGATGAAGGCGTGGCCGTCGCTCCGGTAGGGGGTGTAGCCGGCGACGAGGCGATTGAAGACCGCCATGTAGCCGTCACCGAATTCCTGCACGGCGGGCGACGTGATGAACTCGCGGAACGCCGCCGGCCCGTCGATCCGGCGCGCGAGTACCGAGAAGGCGCCCTTCACCGGCTTCACGAAGCACGGGAACGCGAGCGGCGGCGCGATCTCGCCGTGGCGCGGGTCGACGAGCGCAAAGTCGGGGACGGCGTCGGGCACGGCGGCGCGCTGCGTGATGCGCGAGTAGTACTTGTGCGACGCGGCGATCAGCCGCTCGGGGCGCGAGCCGGCGAGGCCGAGCTCGGTGGCGATCGCAGCGGCCAGCATCGCGCCGGGGTAGTCGCTCGAGCTCATCACGCCGTCGATTCGCCCCTGCTCGCCGCGCACCGCACGCGCGACGAACTCGATCGGGTCGAGGCTCGCCAGGCATTCCGCGTCGCTCGGCGCGGAGAACGCCACTTCGATCGCGCCGGACCAGCGATCCTCGCAGGCCGAGAGCTGCCGCCGGTCCCACTGGGTTTCGAAGAGCAGCACCACCCGCAGTGCGTTCGTCTCGCCTGCCATCGTCCCTTGCGTCACGCGTGGATCCCGGCTGGCGGGAGCGCCGCGGGCTGTAGAATACCGGCCGTATGTCGCCTGCCGACAGCTACGCGTTCGACCTCGAGATCCTGAGCCAGCCCGACGATTCGACCTGCGGGCCCACCTGCCTGCACGCCGTCTACCGCTACTTCGGGGACTCGGTGGGGCTCGACGAAGTGATCGCCGAGGTTCCCCGGCTCGCCGGCGGCGGAACACTGGCCGTGAATCTCGCCAACCATGCGCTGCGGCGTGCCTACCGCGCGCTGATCGTCACCTACAACCTGACGGTGTTCGATCCGAGCTGGTTCCACGGGGAGCGCCCCGACCTCGGCAAACGCCTGCGCGCCCAGAGCTTCGCCAAGCGGGACCCGAAGCTCTCCGAGGCGACCGACGCGTATCTCGAGTTCGTGAGCCTGGGCGGCGAGCTGACGATGGAAGACCTGACTCCCGGACTGCTCCGCCGTTGGCTCGAGCAGCGCCGGCCGATCCTGACCGGCCTCTCGTCCACCTTCCTGTATCGGAGCCCACGCGAGACCGGTGAGGAGATCCTGAAGGAGGACGACATCCGCGGCGTTCCGACCGGACACTTCGTCGTGCTGTGCGGCTGGGATCCGGAGGAGCGGAAGGTGTGCGTCGCCGATCCCTACCAAGACAATCCGCGCATCCAGGGGCACATCTACTGGCTCCCGGTGGATCGCGTGATCAACTCGATCCTGCTCGGCGTCCTCACCTACGACGCCAATCTGCTCGTGCTCGAGCCGCCGGAGAAGCGGGCTTGAGCGCGATCCTGGTGACCGAGAGCACGCGCCGCTGGCCGCTCCACCTGAAGGGCGCCGAGGTGGTGTCGGCGCGCGAGTATCTCGTCGGCGGCGCCTGGGCCGGACGCCGCGGGCTGCGCGTCTACAACCTGTGCCGCACCTACGGCTACCAGACGCTCGGCTACTACGTGTCGCTGCTCGCCGCTGCACGCGGGCACCGTCCGTTTCCGACCGTCGAGACGCTCCAGGACCTGCGCCTGACGCCGGTCGTGCGCCTGGTGTCGGAGCAGCTCGAGGTGCAGATCCAGCGCAGCCTCGTGCGGCTGCAGGGCTCCCGCTTCGAGCTCTCGGTGTACTTCGGCCGCAATCTCGCCAAGCGCTACGACGCGCTGTCGCGCGCGCTCCACGACCAGTTCCCGGTGCCGCTGTTGCGCGCCAACTTCGAGAAGCGCGGGCGCGAGTGGCACCTTTCGGCGGTGCGCCCGATCGCGATGAGCGAGATTCCGGAGAGCCACCGCGCGTTCCTGATCGAGCAGGCCGAGAACCACTTCGGGCGCCGCCAGCGCCCCTCCCGCGCGAAACGCACCTACCGCTACGACCTCGCGATTCTCCACAACCCCGACGCGCCCGACTCGCCGTCGGATCCGAAGGCGCTGCGCCAATTCGTCCGCGCGGCGCGCGAGGTCGGGATCGAGGCGCATCTGATCGATCACAACGACGCGGCGGACATCGCCGAGTTCGACGCGCTGTTCATCCGCGAGACCACCTTCGTCAACCACCCGACCTATCGGCTGTCGCGCCGAGCCGCGACCGAGGGCTTGGTCGTGATCGACGATCCGATCTCGATCCTGCGCTGCACGAACAAGGTCTTCCTCGCGGAGCTCTTCGAGCGCCACTCGATCCCGCATCCCGAGACGGTGGTCGCCCACGAAGACACGATGGATCAGATCGCCGCGACGGTCGGGCTGCCGTGCGTGCTGAAGCGCCCCGACTCGGCGTTCTCGCAGGGCGTCGTGCGGGTCGACACGGAGGACGAGCTGCGCGCGCGCGCCGCCGAATTTTTGCGCGACTCCCAGCTGTTGATCGCGCAGGCATTCACGCCGTCGGAGTTCGACTGGCGGATCGGCGTGCTCGGCGGCGAGGCGCTGTTCGCGTGCCGGTATCACATGGCGCGCGGCCACTGGCAGATCGTCAAGACCGGATCCACCGGAAAGCGGCGCTACGGACGCACGGAGACCGTCGCGCTCGACGACGCGCCGCCGGAGGCGATCAAGGTGGCCGTCCGCGCGGCCCGGCTGATCGGCGACGGGCTGTACGGCGTCGACGTCAAGGAGTCGGCAGGCCGCTTCCTGGTGATGGAGGTGAACGACAACCCCAACATCGAGGCCGGCTGCGAGGACGCTGTGATCGGCGATCGCATGTATCTCGCGGTGATGAGCTGGTTCCGCCGGCGCCTCGACGCGCGCGGCAGCAACGGGAACGAGCGTGTCCGCTGAGGCGTCTGTGCTCGGGCTCTTCGAGGGCTACGGCGTCGAGCTCGAGTACATGATCGTCGATGCCGAGACCCTCGATGTCCGGCCGATCGCCGACCGACTGATCGCAGCGGAGCACGGCGCGGTCGCGAACGAGATCCTGCGCGGCGCCTTCGCGTGGTCGAACGAGCTCGCGCGCCACGTGATCGAGCTCAAGACGAACGGACCCGCGCCGCGGCTCGAAGGGCTCGCACAGGGCTTCGCCGGCGAGATCACGCGCATCGACGGGCTGCTCGCACCGCTCGGCGCGCGCCTCTTGCCGACCGCGATGCACCCGTGGATGGACGCGAGCCGCGAGTTCGAGCGCTGGCCGCATCGAGACGGCGAGATCTATGCCGCGTTCGACCGCATCTTCGATTGCCGCGGCCACGGATGGGCGAACCTCCAGAGCGCACACCTGAACCTGCCGTTCGCGGACGACGAGCAGTTCGGTCGCCTGCACGCAGCGGCGCGGGCGCTGCTCCCGCTCTTGCCCGCCCTCGCGGCGGCGTCGCCGTTCGTCGAAGGACACCACGCCGGCATGCTCGACGCTCGGCTCGACGTGTACCGGAGCAACACACGCCGGGTTCCATCACTGACCGGAGCGGTCGTTCCGGAGCCGATCTTCACCCGCAGCGACTACCAGGCGCTGCTCGCGACGCTCTATGCCGATCTCGTCCCGCTGGATCCGGACGGGACGCTCTGCCACGAATGGGTGAACGGGCGCGGCGCGATCGCGCGCTTCGACCGCATGGCGCTCGAGATCCGCGTCCTCGACGTCCAGGAGTGTCCGCGCGCCGACCTCGCGATCGCGTACGCGGTGAGCCGCACGCTGCGCGCGCTGTGCGATCCCGAGCCGGCGCACCAGGCACGCCTTCGCGCGCTCGCGACGCAGCCGCTCGGCGTGCTGCTCGAGCGGACGACCGCCCAGGCGGAGCAGGCGCTGATCGACGACGCGGGCTACCTCCGCGCGCTCGGTCTCGACGGCACCGCGCGGTCGGCACGAGACGTCTGGCGCGCGCTCGTCGATCGCTACGTCGCGTCGGATCCCAGCGGCGCCGAGCACGGGCCCGCCCTCGACGTGCTGCTGGAGGAGGGATGCCTCGCGCGGCGCATCCTGCACCGGGTCGGAGAGAAGCCGTCTCGGGAGGCGCTCGCCCTGCTGTACGCCGAGCTCGGCGACTGCCTCCGCGAGGGACGCCTGCTCCGTGCCGGCACCTGAGGCCGGCCGTCTTCTCCGAGCGGACGCGCGGCTTGCCGCGCGACCCGCGCGACGCACTGCCAGGTGTCGGCGTGCGCCGCAATGCGCCCTATCGTGGCGACGCAGACGGCCTCGCGACCGCGCTGCGGCGGGAGCTTCCGGCGCGACGTTACGGGGGAATCGAGCTCGAGCTCAATCAGCGCATGATCGCGTCGGTCGCCCAGCGGCGCGCATTGGCTGCGGTGCTCGCAATCCTGCTGCACTGAACGGAGTATCCGTATGGCAGTTTCGGCGCTCGAAGCAATGGTCCGCTCCTTCGCGAGCGGCTACCCGGACGCGGCAGCGCGCGCGCTCGAGGGTCTCGACGCGCACGCCGCCGCGCAGCTGCTCCGACAGCTGCCGAATCGCGTCGCGGCTCCCGTCACCGAAAGGCTGTCGCCCGAATCCGCCGCGGTGATCCTGTCGCTGATCGGTCCCGACGGCAGCCGGGAGCTGCTCGGGAGCCTCCCGCCGCGGCAGGCGGCTGCAATCCTCCACCACCTGGAGGATGGGATCCGCGAAGCGACCCTCTCCGGACTGCACCCGGATCGCGGCAAGGAAATCCGCAACCTGCTCCGCTACTCGCCCGACACGGCGGGCGGAATGATGGATTCGCGCCTCACGTCGCTCCCGATCGACCTCTCCGTCCGCGAGGCGATCTCGGCGCTGCGGCGCGCGCGCCGCGACACCCTCTACTACCTCTACGTCACCGACCGGGTCGGAAGGCTGATCGGCGTGCTCGACATGCGCGAGCTGCTGCTGGCATCGCCTCGCGACCCGCTCGAGCCGCTGGTGAAGCGCGAGATCGTCACGGTTCCGGTCGACATGCCGCGCGACGACGTGGCGTCGTTGATCCAGCGGCGGCGCTTCGTCGCGCTCCCGGTCGTCGATCGCGACGGCCATCTGCTGGGGGTGGTGAAGCCGGACGAGATCCTCGAGGCGTTCCAGCAGGAAGCGTTCAGCGACCTTCAGAAGATGGTGGGCGCCGGCGAGGACGAGCGCGCGCTGTCTCCGGTGTCGGTCGTGGTGCGCAAGCGCCTGCCGTGGCTGTACGTGAACCTCGGCACGGCGTTCCTGGCCTCGGCGGTGGTGGGGATCTTCGAGAGCACGATCGAGCGGGTCACCGCGCTCGCGGTGCTGCTACCCGTCGTCGCCGGGCAAGGCGGCAACACCGGCGCACAGTCGCTGGCCGTAGTGATGCGGGGCCTCGCACTGCGCGAGCTGGTCCCGGGGAGCACGCCCCGCCTGCTGCGCAAGGAGGTGCTCGGCGCGCTGATCAACGGCCTGGCGGTCGCGCTCGGCACCGGCCTGGCGGTGCTGCTCTGGGACGGCCGGCCGGGCCTGGTGCTCGTGATCGCGCTCGCGATGGTGGTGAACATGACCGCGGCGGGGCTCTTCGGCGCGGCGATTCCGCTGATCCTGCGGGCTCTGGGCCGCGACCCCGCGCAGTCAGCCTCGATCTTCCTCACCACCGTCACCGACGTGGTCGGCTTCGCGGCGTTCCTGGGCTTCGCCGTGCTGCTGATGCCGCTGCTGACCTGAAAGGGATGCGGTGCGGGTGCCCCTCTTGACGGGGAACCCGACGGTGACTATTCGCTTCCGGTTCCACAGGAGGAAAATCCATGAAGGTTCGACCGCTGCACGATCGGCTGCTGGTCAAGCGCCTCGACGAGGAGGCGAAGTCCAAGGGCGGCATCATCATCCCCGACACGGCCAAAGAGAAGCCCATGGAGGGCCGCGTCGTGGCCGTCGGTTCCGGCAAGGTGAGCGAGGAGGGCGTCGTCACCCCGCTCGATGTGAAGAAGGGCGACCGGGTCCTGTTCACGAAGTACGCCGGCACCGAGATCAAGCTCGAAGGTGACGAGCACCTGATCATCCGCGAGGACGACGTCCTCGCCGTGCTCGAGTAGGAGGAGGCGAAGATGGCTGCGAAGCAGATCCGCTATCAGGAGGACGTGCGCGAGCGCATGCTCGCGGGCGTGAACAAGCTGGCCAACACGGTGCGCGTGACGCTCGGTCCGCGCGGGCGCAACGTGCTGATCGAGAAGAGCTGGGGCTCGCCGACCGTGACGAAGGACGGCGTCACCGTCGCCAAGGAGATCGATCTCGAGGACCCCTTCGAGAACCTCGGCGCGAAGATGGTGCGCGAGGTCGCCTCGAAGACCTCCGACGTCGCCGGCGACGGGACGACGACGGCGACCGTGCTCGCCCAGGCGATCTTCCGCGTCGGCGTCAAAGCGGTTGCCGCCGGCATGAACCCGTTGGACCTGAAGCGCGGCATCGCCAAGGCCGTGGCCGCGATCGTCGAAGAGCTCGGGACGCTG